>DATGCC010000462.1:0-3075 GCA_035312345.1 Rhodothermales bacterium | reverse complement strand
AAATAACCACGGCGCACCCGGCGAAGTTGAGCAGGGCTTCTTCGAGCGCCCGCAGCGTGTTCACATCGAGGTCGTTGGTTGGCTCATCGAGCAGCAGCACGTTGGCTCCTTCGCGCAGGGTTTTGGCGAGGTGGACGCGGTTGCGCTCGCCGCCGGAGAGATCGGTGACCCGCTTCTGCTGGTCGCTGCCACTGAAGTTGAACCGCCCCACATAGGCCCGCGAGTTGAAATCCCGGTGGCCCACCTTGATGATGTCGTGCCCACCGGAGATTTCCTGCCATACGGTTTTTTCAGGATCGAGCGGGCGGTTCTGATCCACATAGCCTAGCTCCACCGTCTCGCCCACACGAAACGTCCCGGCGTCGGGTGTCTCCTGGCCCGTAATCATACGGAAGAGCGTGGTTTTGCCCGCCCCATTCGGCCCGATGACACCGATGATGCCGCCGGGCGGTAGCGAGAAATTCAGATCCTCGTAGAGCAGCTTGTCGTCGTAGGCTTTCGCCACATGCGCAGCCTCAATGACGAGGTTGCCGAGGCGCGGACCGGGCGGGATGGGGATTTCGATGTCCTCGTTGCGTTGCTCCTGCTGCTGCTCCAGCATCTCCTCGTAGGCACTGATGCGGGCCTTGCTCTTGGCATGGCGGCCCTTCGGACTCGTCCGCACCCACTCCAATTCCCGCTCCAGCGCCTTCTGCCGCTTCGATTCCTGCTTCTCCTCCACCGCCAACCGCTGGCGCTTCTGCTCCAGCCAACTGGTGTAGTTGCCCTCGAACGGAATGCCGTGGCCCCGGTCGAGTTCGAGGATCCAACCCGCCACATTGTCGAGGAAATAGCGGTCGTGCGTCACGGCGATGACGGTGCCGGGGTAGCGGGCCAGATGCTGTTCGAGCCACGCCACGCTCTCGGCGTCAAGGTGGTTGGTCGGCTCATCGAGCAGCAGCACATCGGGGGCTTGCAGCAACAGGCGGACGAGCGCCACGCGCCGCCGTTCGCCGCCGGAGAGCACCGTCACGGGCGTGTCGCCGGGCGGGCAACGGAGCGCATCCATGGCCTGCTCCAGCTTGCTATCGATGTCCCAGGCGTCCAGGTGGTCGATGCGATCTTGTAGCTTCGCTTGCTCGGCCATCAGCGCGTCGAAGTCGGCGTCTGGCTCGGCAAACTGGGCGCTGACGGCTTCGTAGTCGCGCAGCAGATTGACCGCCTCGCTCGCGCCTTCCTCCACTATCTCGCGCACGGTCTTGTTGAGATCCAGGTTGGGCTCCTGTTCCAGCAAGCCAAACGTGATACCTTTCTGCACATCGATGGTGCCGAGGTAGTCGGTGTCCTGCCCGGCAATGATACGCAGCAGCGAGCTTTTGCCCGCCCCGTTGAGGCCCAGCACACCGATCTTGGCCCCGTAGAAAAAGGACAGGTAAATGTCGCGCAATACTTGCTTGTTGGTAGAGCGGTAGACTTTGCCGACGCCTACCATGGAGAAGATGATTTTCTGATCGCTCAAGAGATTGGGGGTTGGTGCTGGAAGGACAAGGGACGACGAACGATTAGATGAATGAGCCGCGGTCTTCGTCGTTCGACCTTCAAAATAAGAGGACCGCTACTTTGTTTTTATCGCCTCGGCCTGTCTGGCTGTCGTATTCATCAATTCTCGCACAGGAACAGGCCAAAAGACTTACCATCTATACCGATACGCGATGTGCTCCTGCTTTTTCGGCCCGGTGATGCGCCAGGTCAGATCAAAGCCATGCTGCTGCCCCAGTAAGCGGGCATCATACTGATCGGCCCCGCACTGGTGCGGATCAGCAGCGCGCCAGCTACCGTCCGCGTGCCGGAATCAGGTCGAACAGCAACACCGGTGCGTCTGGGCCAAAGCGCAGATGCTCCAACCCGATGACCGCGCCCCGCTTTGTCCAGCGAAACACATTGCGGAAAGGCAGGACAGGCCCTCCGTCAGGCTGCCAGGTGCCTGTTTCCTCGAACAGCCACACCGATGCCTCTGGCGCGGTGACCCTGACACCGCCCTGCCCGGCCCCGTTCCACCCCGTCGCCAGTGCACTCTCCGCCACAAAAGAAAGGCGCTGAACGCGAGCAAGCTGGTCCCACAGGCGTTCACGAGACGAGGTATGAGTAGGTTCTGTATGCATACAAAAGAGGGCGTAAGGACTACTCGTCATTGCGAGCAACGCGAAGCAATCTCGTCGGATTGGAGTCTTGGTCACGAGATTGCACTCCAGGAGTACTCGCTTCGCAGCGCTGCGTCGGCTACGCCTCCTTGCAATGACAAATAGGCCTTTGGGGGCTGGTTTGGCCGTTTCGATTTATGTCCATCCCTCATCTAATTCAGAACCCAGATAGACGCGTTCAGCACGGTAGCGAACGTTACCCAGAGCAGATAGGGCAACAGCAGCCAGCATGCCAGCTTCGAGCGCTGATAGAACAGCAGCATCGTGGCGAGGATGGCAACCCACAGCAACCCGATCACGATCAGTGCCAGCCCCACCTGATGTGCCCCGAAGAAAATGGGCGTCCAGAGCGCGTTGAGCACCAGTTGAACAGCAAAATAAGCCAGCGCCTTCTTCACGACGTATCGGTGCCAGCCCCGCTTCCACACCAGATAGACGGCGATACCCATCAGCGTATAGAGCAACGTCCAGACTGGTGCAAACACCCAACTTGGTGGATTGAAAATAGGTTTGTCCAGGTTCTGGTACCAGGCCGACTCGCCTGTCACCGTGAACACCGCCCCGAGAATTCCCGCAAGCTGGCAAACGAGAATAAACAGCAGCGCCTGCCCGACTGACTTAAGTTTTTCCTGGGTAAAAGGACGCATTTGGTTTTGGGAATGTGGATTTTCGATTGCATACTTGGATGCCTACTTGCACGAATCCAAAATCGCCAATCAAAAATCCAAAATCCGCACGGTGCCGTCTTCGAAGGTGCGGAAGAAACACGAACGGTGACCCGTGTGGCAGGCGGCCCCCTTCTGCTCCACCATAAAGAGCAACGCATCGCCATCGCAATCGACGCGGACTTCGTGGACATGCTGGGTATGCCCACTGGTCGCGCCCTTCACCCACA
>DATGCC010000461.1:0-3026 GCA_035312345.1 Rhodothermales bacterium | reverse complement strand
TAAGCCGTCGAGGTTGCCAAAGAAGCGGACGTGATCGTGCTGGCCCTTGGCGGCAACGAGCAGACGGCCCGCGAGGCCTGGGCGCGCAACCACATGGGCGACCGCACAAGCCTGGATCTGGTGGGACGCCAAAATGAACTGGTCGAGGCGATGGTCGCTACCGGCAAACCGGTCGTGGCTTTTCTCTTTAACGGCAGGCCGCTTTCGATTACGCATCTCAGCGAACAGGTGTCAGCGATTTTCGAGTGCTGGTATCTCGGCCAGGAAACCGGTCATGCCATCGCCGAGGTGCTATTTGGCGAGTTCAACCCTGGCGGCAAGCTACCCATCACCATCCCCCGCTCGGTGGGGCATCTGCCTGCGTTCTACAACCACAAGCCATCGGCGCAGCGCGGCTACCTGTTTGACGACGTATCGCCGCTCTACGCTTTTGGTTATGGTCTGAGCTATACTACATTCAGCCTTGAAAACGTCCGGCTGGAAGCCGAATCCATCAGCCGCGACGGTTCGACGCAGGTAGAGATAGACGTGACGAACACGGGCGACCGCGAAGGCAGCGAGGTAGTCCAACTCTACATTCGCGACCGGGTCAGTTCAGTGACGCGGCCCGTCAAGGAGTTGAAAGGCTTCGAGCGTGTCTGGCTCGCGCCGGGCGAAACGAAAACCGTCTTGCTTGCCATCACGCCAAAGCACTTGGCCTTCTACGATGTGAACATGGAGTATGTGGTCGAGCCGGGCGACTTCGAGATTATGGTCGGGACGTCTTCGCGGGATGAAGACCTGCACACAACAACCCTGCACGTTTCCTGAATCCGAACACAGCAACGGCAAGGCTAAGCGCCACCAACCCTAAACGCATTCCACATGGAAGCCAATCCGACCCAACCGGCCACGGCGGCAGTGTCCCGCGCCGACCTCGTCCGCCCACGCTTGAGCATCAAAGAGAAAGTCGGCTTCAGCCTGGGCGACGCGGCGTCCAACATCTACTTCCAGACGTTTGTCGTCTTCCTGCCCATCTTCTACACCGATGTGTTCGGGCTGTCTGCTGCCGCGATGGGCACCATGCTGCTGGTGACGCGGATCTTCGACGCGGTCAACGATCCGCTCATGGGCATGATCGCGGACCGAACCGAGACGCGCTGGGGGAAATTCCGCCCCTACATCGCCGCGCTAGCGATACCGCTGGCGATTGGCGGCGTGCTCGCCTTTACCACGCCGGATCTCAGCGAGACCGGAATGCTGGTCTACGCCTATGTGACCTACAGCCTGCTCATCGTGCTGTATACCGCCGTCAACGTACCCTACGCCGCGCTGATGGGGGTCATCACGCCCAACTCGATGGAGCGCACAGAGGTCTCCACCTACCGCTTCGTGGCGGCCTTTGTAGGCCAGTTTATCATCGGCCTCACCGCTTTGACGCTGGTGGAACGGCTGGGCGGCGGGAATGAGCAACTCGGCTGGCAGTACACGATGGTCGTCTACGGTGTACTGGTCATAGCCCTTCTGTTCGGCACTTTCCTGCTGACAAGAGAGCGCGTCGAGTCAACACCGATGCAACAGGGCAAGATCAGGGAAGACCTGAAAGATCTGTTTCGGAATAAGCCCTGGCTGCTGATTGCCGCTGCCACGATTTTTCAGTTGACCTACATCGTCATGCGCGGCTCGGCGACGCCGTATTACTTTCGGTACTTCGTCGAAGACCAGCAGCTTGTCCTGTTCGGCTCCACCATCGACCTGACATACACGGTCTTTACCTCTTCCTTCGTCACCATCGGCACCGTTGCCACGCTGATCGGAGCGGTCAGCACCCCGCTTTTTATGAAGCGGGTGGACAAGAAAACCACCTACGCCAGCTTCCTCGTAGCCAGCGCGCTGTTCTCGGTGTTCTTCTTCCTGCTGACGCCGGAAAACGTCGTGCTGATCTATACCCTCAATATCCTTGTCTCCTTCTTCTTCGGATCGGTTTCGGTGGTGCAGTGGGCCATTTATACCGACACTGCCGATTTTGGCGAATGGAAGTTTGGACGACGGGCCACCGCCTTGATTATGGCAGCCTCGCTGTTCGCGCTGAAACTGGGCCTCACGTTGGGCGGCTCCCTGGTTGGCTGGGTGCTGGGCTGGTATGGCTTCGAGGCCAACGTCGCGCAGCCCGAAGAAACCCTGTTTGGCATCCGCCTGCTCATGAGCTTCTACCCGGCGGTGTTCGGCCTGATCGGCGGACTGATCATGTTCTTCTATCCGTTGAGCGACAAGATGATGGTCACCATTGAGGAAGATCTGACAAGCCGACGTGGAGAAGCAGCATAATGACATGCGGAATGTGATAGGTAATCACATGATCCTTACCCCATAAACCTGCCCCAAACCTATGTCGCTCAAATCCATGATCCTGATGGGCCTGCTGTCCGCTGGTCTCCTCGTAAGCGCATGTGAGCCAACCGGTGAACCCGCCGAAATATCTGATGCTGACACCACTGCCACAGCAACGACGCTCAAGGATGCCTTTGAGGGAGCCTTTCTGGTCGGGGCGGCGCTCAACCCGGAGCAGTTCTACGAGCGAGATAGTGCGGGGGCGGCGCTCATCAAAACACATTTCAACACCATCACGCCGGAAAATGTGATGAAGTGGGTGGAAATTCACCCCGAACCGGGCCAATACGACTTTGAGGCCGCAGATCAATTTGTCGAATTTGGTGAGGCGAATGACCTGTTCATCGTGGGCCACACGCTTGTCTGGCACAGCCAGATTCCTGACTGGGTTTTTGAGGATGAGGCAGGCAACCCGGTGAGCCGCGACACGCTGCTGGCCCGCATGCACGACCACATCTTCACCGTCGTGGGCCGCTACAAAGGCCGCGTGGATGGCTGGGACGTGGTCAACGAAGCGCTGAACGAAGACGGCACCCTCCGCGAATCGCGCTGGCTGCAAATCATTGGCGAGGACTTTCTAGCGAAGGCATTCGAGTTTGCCCACGAGGCCGACCCCGACGCCGAACTCTATTACAACGACTATTCGCTGGAGAATC
>DATGCC010000460.1:0-4181 GCA_035312345.1 Rhodothermales bacterium | reverse complement strand
CCTCGTCGATGAGTTGCTCGCGGAGGGCTTCCTGGGCCTCGCGGCGCGTCATGCCAGACACCTGCTCTAGCTTGCGCACCTGCTCGTTGATCATCTGGTCGAGTTTTTCCTGCCGGCCGGTCAGCTTCTCTTGCCGGGCCTCTATCTCTGCTGCTCGTTCGTCGACTGCTTTGCGCTGGTTGGTAGCGTCTTGCAACAGGGCGTCGGCGCGCGCGCGCAGTTGCTCGGCGTGGCGCTGATGTTGCTCGGCCTCCTTGCGCAGGCCGTCGATGACCTCCGTGGCTTTGTGCAGCGCATTTTCGCGTTCGTTGATGCGCTGGGTGCGGCGATTTATTTTTTCGTGCCGCTTTTCAATTTTCTGCCGAGAGCGCTGCAGGGCGCGCTGGGCTTCCTCTTGCTCTTCCGCAAACACCTTCTGCTGACGTTCCAGTGTGTTTTTTGCGGTGTCGATGTGTTCCTTGCGGAACGCGTCGGCTTCTTGCTCGGCGTCGGTTAGCAGGCGGGCAGCACGCTCTTTCGCGTTTGCCAGTTCGCCTTGTCCGACGCGGGCCAGCAGCCATCTATCGAGGAGGATGCCTATTCCAAGCGCGACCACAGCGACGACAATCGTGATCACTGTCGGGTCCATGGTCCGTATTCAGTCTGTTAAAGAAGGTCTCCGGCATAGAGAGCCATGCCAGGGCGGCTACAAATAACGCCAGCCGCACCACGAACACAAGCACAAAACGGGTGGGGCAGACACTACAAGCAAATAAAAAAGCCCCGGCAGGTTCCTGGCCTACCGGGGCGTACCGCATGAGCCGGCACGAATCCACAGCGGAGGGTCTGAAAAGAACCCTTCTTTCTTTACACGGTGGGTGCTGCTCAGATTTTTCCACCTTCCACTGCTCTCTTCGGCAAGCCGAAAAGAAACCTCGTAAGGGGTGAGGCCTGGTGTACAAACCTGAAGGAAAGCTCCCTTTATGAAGCATTGTAAAGGTTCTTTATTGCCGTGTCCGCTGCAGATTCGAACCAGCCTTCACGCGGCGGTCTCTTAGACGTGACGCCCCCGCCGCTGTTCCGATAGGAATGGGCATGCTCAGGGCGAGTCGTTTTTCCCAGGTACGGTATTCGGAGGGCGAAAAGCGCCTTCCGCCTCCCGCTCTTTGCCCTCCGAAATATCACGCTAGCCTGGTACTACCAACCTTTAGAATTCATCCGTTGGCCTCCCACAAAAAGGCTACACCTCCACATCGGCTCCGTCGCCAGCGGGGCTAGATTGGATGCCTGCGCCGAGGGCCTGGGCCAGTTGCCGGTCGAGCGCGTCGAGTTCCGTATCGAGATGTTCTAGCGCGTTGTTCTCCGTCTCCCGGAGCTTGTACACCTCTTCCGTGAGGGCCAGCGCCGTGATAATCGCCGTCACCAGATCCGACTGTTCGGGATGGGCTTGTTTGAACGTCTGCATTTTGCTATCGACGTAGGAGGCCATCTCGCGGGTGATGGCTTCGTCCTCCTCGCGCACGATCAGCGGATAATCGCGGCCCAGGATGCGAACACGGATGGATTTGGTTGGCATGATGGATGGGGAAGAGTCTATGAGTCTAAGATTCGTAGACTCCTAGATTCGTAGACTCCTCTTAGCTCGTCTCTTTAGCGAGGTACTCGTCGATGGTATTGATAAACCCTTCCACCTTTTCACGGAGGGCGTCCGGGTTTTCGTCGAAGGTCAGCAGCGTACCATCCACATCGAGGGTCGGACGTGTTTCGAGATGCTCAATGCGTTCGGTCAGCGCGGCGTTTTCCTTGCGCAGCCGGTCGAGTTCGTTGACGGCGGCCTGTACGCGGTCGCGCAACCGCTCCAGCGATTGTGGACTTTTCAGCGACACACGCCGCTTTGCGGATGGGTCGGGGGCTTGCTGGACGGAATGGTCGGCCTGTGCTGTTGCCTCGCCGCCAGCCGGGTGCTGCCCTGTACCATTGCTCATGCCGTGAACTACCTCTGTGATCCGTTGGGGGACGCTACCAGTGTACACAATATAAGGTAAAACATGAAATGAACGAAGCAAATCCCTGTCGCCTCATATTTTGTCAAGGACGAAGGGCGATTGGCGAGGGTCGAGGTAATGAACGGTTTGGTCGTCATTCGCCCTTCGTCATTAATCTACCCCCGTAGCACGGCGTGGTGCTTTTGCTCAAGCTGTTTGAGGATGGTCGCTATGCGCTCGTCTACCTCCTGGTCGGTGAGCGTGCGGTCGGCACCAAAGCGAAGGGCAAAGGCCAGGCTCTTTTTGCCTTCGCCAATGTGCTCGCCTTCATACAGGTCGAAGACATCTGCATCCTGGAGCAACGGTGCGCCTGCCTCGCGGATCGTCGCCATCATCAGCCCGGCCGCTTCGTCGCGATGGACGATGAGAGCGATGTCGCGGTCTACCACGGGATATCGGCTGATGGCTGTATAGGACCGCTCAATGTGCGGCGTCGCCAGATCGACCAGCGTACTCCAGTCCAACTCGGCAAAGAAAACAGGGGCCTTGAGGTCGGAGGCGTGTGCCATCTCATCGCTCAGGCGGGCGACGATGCCGAGCGGCGTGTCGCCCGAGGTGAGCGTAAGGTGATAGGCTGTCACCGGCGTTGATTCGTAGACGGCGGTCATCTCTACGTTCGGGATGCGAAGCGTATCCAGCAAGGTCTCCACAGCACCTTTGAGGTCGAAGAAGTCGACGACGTGTGGCTGGTGGTTCCAGCCCGACAGCCCCGATGGTCCGCTGGCAGCAAGGATGAGTGATTCGTGCTCGGCATAGCCCGTCACCGGCACATCGTCGCGGTCGGTGCGGTGGAAGATGTGGCCGAACTCGTAGAAGTGCAGCACCTCCTGCCCATGGTTCTGGTTGTGCGTCATCACCTTCAGCATTTCGGGCAGCAGGCTCGGGCGGAGCGCCGTCATATCCTGCGTAATCGGGTTCAGCGTTTCGACCACTGCGCCGCCACCCGACGCGCCATTAACCACATCGAGGTTGAAGCGTTGCGCCTCCTCGGTGCGGAGCATGCTGTTGGTATAGACTTCGCGGTACCCCAGTCCTTCCACGAGGGCCCGCGCCGTGCCTTTGAGGAGGGCAGGTGGACGGCTACGCGGCGTGTGGTTGGGTAGCAGCGAATGCGTCGGCTCCGGGATGCGGTCGTAGCCGTAGATGCGTGCCACCTCTTCGATCAGATCAATCTCGCGTTCCACATCCGGTCGGTAGGTGGGCACGGTGCATTGAAGGGTTTCTTCCACCGGATCGTCGGCTACCGTTTTGCCTTCCATCAGATGCTCCGCCATTTCTTCGAGCGGATCTTCGTCTTTTACCCCGAAGCCCAGCGCGGTGAGGATGCGAGCCGCTTCCTCTCGGGAAATCGCCACGCCGAGGATGCGCTCGATCCGCGAGATGCGAAGCGGCAGCACACGTTGCTCTGGCTGCGTGGGGTGCGCATCTACCATGCCGGGCACGATTTCGCCGCCTGCCAGATCAGCAATAAGCTGGGCAGCGCGGGCAGCGGCCCACACCTGTCCGTCGGTGTCCACGCCGCGCTCGAAGCGGTAGGAGGCATCGCTCGAAATGCCGAGGTGCTTGGCCGCCCGCCGTGTAACGGATGGATCGAACCAGGCGCTCTCGATCAGCACGTTGGTCGTAGTGTCGGTGACTTCTGAATTCTCGCCGCCCATGATCCCGCCGATGGCGACGTATCGCTCGGCATCGCAGATCATTACGGTGTCGGCAGGCAGTGCGTGCTCTTTGCTGTCGAGTGTGGTAAACGCCTCGCCGCCTTTCGCCTGACGAACGATGATTTTCTGCCCGGCTAACTGGTCGAAGTCGAAGCCGTGGAGTGGCTGCCCGCACTCGTGCATTACGTAGTTGGTGATGTCTACCACGTTGTTGCGCGGGCGGAGCCCGATGGCGGTGAGGCGCTGCTTGAGCCACGCAGGCGAATCTTTGATCTCGACGCCCCGCACGAGCAGCGCCACGTACCGGTGGCACGCCTCAGGACATTCGATTTCGACAGTGACCTGCTCGGCAGTCTCGCCGCCCGCTTCTGGCAACGCCAGATCAGGACGCATCAGCAGTGCATCTGTCAGCGCGGAAACATCGCGGGCTACGCCATGTGGCTGATGGCATCGGGGCGGTTCGGCGTGATGGCGAGGTCGAGGACGGTGTCGTGTGTCG
>DATGCC010000459.1:0-6297 GCA_035312345.1 Rhodothermales bacterium | reverse complement strand
CCGCTACCGCCGCGGGAGGAGGCCTTGCCGCTAATGATCGCATCTAGTTCGGCACGCACGGCATCGTACGTGATCGAGAATCCCTGTTGCAAGATTTGCGCCGCAATGTTTTCGTCGTCGCGCAACAGGCTCAAGAGCAGGTGCTCGGTGCCGATCACGTCGCTCTTGTAGAGTTTCGCCTCAAGGTAGGTGATCTTGAGCACCTTTTCGGCCTGCTTGGTCAGCGGGATGTTGCCCACCGTCAGCGTACCGCCTGTGCTGCGCACCGTGTCCTCGATGGCTTTTTTAAGTTTGAAAAGGTCGCTGCCGAGGTTTCTGAGGATCTTGACAGCGATGCCCTCGCCCTCGCGGATGATGCCGAGGAGGAGGTGCTCGGTGCCTATGTAATCGTGCCCGAGACGGATCGCTTCCTCTCGGCTGTACGAAATGACGTCGCGGACACGGTTTGAAAAGTTACCTTCCATGCTAAACCAGTTCTGGGTACTGACGGCGAATCGGGTTCGGTAGTACAGGCGGTATCGGTGGACGGCGTGTGCGGTTAACCAGTGTACGGCAAAACGCACACCAGAACCATCGCATGATCACGCAAGCGTCCCTTCTTTTGTATCCTTCACGGAACTGACCCGTCGGCAGCAGCCCGGCGAAGAAATGCTTTCTCTGGTACCCCTGCGCTTCTTTCGCTGTTCCAACAAAAAACGCGCGGGTCCGGCTCGAACCACACGCGTTGGAATAAATCAAAGCAACAGGGTAAGGGGTGCCCATCTAAGCGGCAAAGCTTGATCCACAGCCGCAGGTTTGTGTCGCGTTAGGGTTGTTGAACGTGAAGCCACGGGCGTTGAGGCCATCGTGGTAGTCGATGGTCGTCCCCATCAGGTACAGGCCGTGGCGCTTGTCGATGTAAACCGGAATGCCCTCGACATCGAACTGGACATCGTGCTCACGCATTTTGTCGAAGCCAAGGACATAGCTCATACCAGAGCAACCACCACCGCGGACGCCAATGCGCAGGCCGTAGCCCTCGGGGATGTCCTTCGTGGTCATGATTTTCTGCACTTCCTGGGCCGCCTGGGCACTCAGCATCACCGGCGCTTTCGGGGCCGTTTGGGTCTGGGTTTCAGCCATAGGTTCTATCTGCAAGTCGAAAAAGTTGCTGTGTCGTCCATCGCCCAATCACGCCGATGGCAACCTGGCGTAGACAGACTTTTTCATGCAACGGAAGGGTATATCGGCTGTTCCATTTCCCCCTGGAATTTTGAATGGAGCGGCAGCGCGACGGGCTGTCCTGGGAAGAGGACAAAGGTGTCGGGTTCAAAGTTCAGGGTTTCGGGTTCTCGCTCCTCCCATACACCCAAACTCCCATCCTCATCCTTTCTCCTTTTCTCCCACTCTCCCTTTCCTAATCTAGCGGTCGCGCCAACACCACGGGTTCTTTGAACGCCTCTGTCGTGCCGCCTGCCGTATCAATGGCTTCGAGGAGGACGACGTAGATGCCGATGCGCAGGTTGCGCCCGTCGTCGTCGAGGCCGTCCCAGATAACTTGCCCCTGCTTGCCCGAGAGGGCTGCTTCTTGCAAGGAGCGCACAAGCCGACCGTGGGTGTCGAAGATGCGCACACGGATGAGGCCGACGTTGGAGGACAGCGCATAGTGAATGGCGGTATTATCATCAATGCCATCACGATCCGGCGAGAAGGGCGATGGCTCAATGGTCAGGCCCGCTTCGGTAGCAGGGGTATCTGGTGGGGTGAAAATGCTGTTGGACCGCCCCGGTGTGCCACCTGCTACGGCCACGCTGCTGGTCCAGTTAAGCGCATCGTTGACCGCGCCATCCATCACAATGCGTTCGAGCGAGACGCCTTTGGGGTCGATCAGATTGGGCGAGTGCCAGTCCGGGTCGTAGAACACCGAGTCGAGCGTGGCTCCATCGGCGCGGTGCAGGTGGAGCAGGTCGCCGTCATTGAGGAGGCTGAGGGACGAGCGATCCAGCGGGATAAGGGTGATGTCCTCGGCGGTAAAGTCGATGGCGGGGAAGGCGCGGGCCAGGTCGGAATCGGTAGCCGGATCAGTCACCTCATCCGGTTCGGCGAAAACGATAACGAAGCCGCCGGGCGCAACCACGATGGGACCCTCGCCGAAACGGAGCGTGTCGGCCTCGCCATTTTCGTCGGGCACATCGGTCCAGTAGCCACCGCGCAGGCTCAAGAACTGATCAGAGCGGTTGAATACCTCAAAGTATTCGCGCTGGTCGGGGATGTCGTCTTCGTCATTGGCCAGCGGGTCGAACAAAATTTCGTTGATGAGCAGATTGCCTGCCAGCGGTTGAAACGCGATAGCCACCTCGGCTTCGTTCAGCACATTGCCGCGTAGGTCGCGGATGTTGCGGACGGTCAGATGCACACCAGTGGGTGATGTGCTAAAGGTCAGGCGGGCGCGGGTACCTTCCTCCAGCAACGTAATTGCATCCGGCGAGCGCCCATCCTCCAGCGCGAAAGACGCCGGGGAGACCGAGGCCGGGTCGAGCGGCTCGGTAAAGTTGACGTCAATGATTGTAGCCTCAACCTGCTCGGCAGACCGTGGAGCAGGCGCGGTGACATCCGGGTTGAAAATGCTATTGTGCGCACCCGGTGTGCCGCCTGCTGCGGCTACCGACGAGCCGAAGTTGAACCGGCTGCTCGAGGGGCCTTCGGGATCAATGCGTTCGAGCGAAACATCCTCGCCGCCCCACGCGGGCAGGAACGCCACCGAGTCGATCGCGCTCTCGCCGAAGAACAGCACTGCCGTGTCGCCTCCATTATTGAGGGCGGGCCAGGAACCGACTTCGAGGAAGGGCACGGCGGGAAAGGCGGCACGGAATGCCGTTGCATCGCGCACGAGTACGGTATGCTCACCCGGTTGCAGCACACTCGCAGGGATGGGCACCGGCTGCAACCGGTTGTCCGAAAGCTGTAACTGGCTCAAGTCGAAGGTCTTATCCGATAGGTTGAGCAACTCGACGTATTCCTGGTCTGTTTCGGGCGGGTCGTACATAATCTCGTTGATCACGAGGTCGCCGGGCGCGGGGTCGTCGAACTCGTTCGGGTCAATGAAGGTGAACATCGCTGAGGCTTCTTCCAGTACATTGCCAGCCTCATCGGGGATGTCGCGTACCGTCAGCGCATAGGTTGTCCGGTTGGTTAAAGGTTGCGCCAGCATCAAATCGTACACACTCTGTCCTGTAGGCACACATTCCGCAATGCTCTCTGGCATGCCGACCTCGTTATCGATCTCATACAACGCCACCGAACAGGCGTCCGTGATTTCGTCGAACGTCACGCGCACGGTCCGTGCATCGACCGCCACTACGTTGACCAGTTGCGGCGGATCTTCGTCCCGAAAGACCGAGACGACCACCGAGGTATCGGCGAGGAGGTTGCCCGCGAGATCCACCAGATTCATGACCGCAACCGTGTAATTGCCAGTAGACAGCACATCGTCGAGAATCAGATCCGCCGAGGTAAAAGGGTCAGTCGCACCGCTGCCCGGCACGAAGGTAAAATCGACATTGTCTTGCTGTTCATCGGTGATGGCAAAGGAAGCTCCTGTCGCGCTCGTTCGGTCAATGGGTTCAGTGAATGCGACGCGGAAGGCGGGCAGGTCTTCCAGGTAGTCTACATCGCTCACGCTGGGCTGTACCGTGTCCAGTGGGCCTTCGTCGCCGGTCACCACAATGTCGTCGAAAAAGATATTCTGGTTGGCCGAAGCGGTATGTTTGACCCAGACGCCGAAGAAGCTGCTGCGGAAATACGTGCCGTCGGTGGCGGTGAGGGCAGCTTGCCCATCCACGCTGACAGTCCACTCTGCCGTTTCGGAGCGGGTGACGGTGATAGCGAGGGTGTTGTCATCGCCTGCGAGCAGCGGTTCGGTGCTGGCTTCCAGTAGCACCCGGTTGTTGGAGGAGGATGGATCGCCATCCTGGCGGTAGAGCCGGATTTCGTCGCTGTTGTTGGTGCCAAGCTGGATGAAGTAGCCCTGCACCGCACCCGTGAGATCGTCGGTGTTGGCAACCAGAAAAACCCGTGCCCCGCTAAAATTGCTCAGGTTGACATCCCGATGGGCAAAGGTGAACGACCAGGACCCGCGGCTCACGGTCGATGGCGTCGCTAGATACACTGTGTCGGATTCAGCCAGGCCATCGTTGCGGAGCGCAGGGTTGTCATCCAACGGCGTGACCGTCCAGCGATCCATGGTGCCTATCCAGATCGGGTTGGTCGTGAAATCACCATCTGAAAAATCATCGTCAACCTGGGCGGCGGCGGGCATGACGAGAAAAAGGCCGCCGATGATGAGGCACAAAATCAGCCGTACCATAACCAGAGCATAAAACCAGAGGAAGATAGTGCCTCAAGGTCTCGATTTGTGCAAGCAATGGCAAGCGATTTTGATGAGTCTATGAGCCTACGAAGCTAGGAGCCTATGCGTTTCGTATTCCTAGACTCTCAGGCTCTTTCCTACCCGGTCACGTTGTTGCGCAGGTGGTTGAGCAACACGCCGGCCATGAGTTGGGCCGTGGGGGCAAGGGCAGCCTCGTCGATGTCGAAGCAGGCGTCGTGGAGGGGGTGGCTGGTGCGCGGGCCAGAGGACGTACCCACCCGGATGAGCGCGCCGGGCACATACGAGAGGTAATGGGCAAAATCCTCGGATCCCATGCTCGGCAACGGGACCTGATAGACGGCCTCTTCATCGAAAAGCTGCTTGATAGTCGTCTCGGTATTGTTGATGAGTCGCTCGTCATTATCGACCGCCGGGACGCCCTGGTCGAACTCGACGTCGATGCTTACATCGTGGAGCGCCGCGAACTGCTCGGCGGTGCGGCGGAGGGACCGTTTGAGGTAGTCGCGGTCGTCGTTGTTGGTGCAGCGGAGGGTGCCGCCGAACGTGACTTTTGCGGGGATCACATTGTATGCTTCACCGGCGTTAAAGCGGCACACCGTAAAGACCGCCGGGTTGCGCGCATCGGTGATGCGTCCGGCAAACTGGTAAAACAGGGTAACAAGCTGGTTGGCGATCCAGACGGTGTCTTTCGTTTGATGCGGACGTGCCGAGTGGCCCGTGCTGGCTGCACAGATCGTTATTTCAAACCGGTCTGCCGCCGCCGTGACAGGTCCCACGATGAGGCCATATCGCCCCACATCTACGGTCGGATCGACATGAATGCAGTAGGCGGCGTCCAGCCCTTCCAACACGCCATCCCGAATCATAGCGATAGAGCCGCTGGGCGAGCCTTCCTCGTTCGGCTGGAAAAAGACGCGGACGGTGCCGTGCACCTGGTCGCGCAACTCGTGTAGCAGCATCGCCACGCCAATGCCAATGGTGGTGTGGGCATCGTGCCCGCACAGGTGTGCCACGCCTTCATACTCCGAGGCATAGGGCACCTGCTTGGCATCCTGGATAGGCAGGGCATCAATGTCGGCGCGGTAGCCGATGGCGGGGCCGTCGTGCGCTCCTTCGATATCTACGTACAGGCCCGTTTTGGCAATGGGCCCCTGCACCTCCAGGCCGTAGCTGCCGAGTTTATTGCGGATGAAGCGGGAGGTCTGGATTTCCTGATACCCCAACTCCGGATGCATATGCAAATACCGCCGGATGGAGACGAGGAGCGACTGGAAATTCTCCGGCAGTGCCGTGAGGCTTTTGATATCGTGAAAGGCACTCAGGTCGGCTGTGACGGGATCAAGTGTTTTGGTAGACATACAAACGTCAAGCATAGGTGCTAAGAACGGGGTAGGGCAAACTAAAAAGGAACGGTTAATGATTCTACCATGCTAAAAGTATCGACACTTTCATCGGATAGATTACAATAAGGTCGTTAGTTGTCATTTATCCGGCAAAAAGCAAAAACACTGAAGACTGAAACTGACAACTTGACCAGCTTTTACACCATCCCGCTCCGTTTGCGAAGGACCCATTCAGTCGTCAGCAGTAGAATTACAATCGCAATGAACACAGGCAGGTGCCACAGTTCGGTTTCTCGGGTAGCCTCGAAGACGACGGGAGAGAAGGAGCCGCCGTCTTGTAGCGCACTGGGCAGTGAAGCTAGTTGATCGGCAGTAAAAAAGAGACCGCCAGAGCGTTGGGCGATCTGACGCAGCAGCGCGGCGTTGGCACGGGTTTCTTTGAATTCCAGTGTGAGCGAGCCAACGGCAAAGGTGCCGCTATCGTTGCCGAGGGTGACGCCGTTGCGCTCGCCCGTGGCTTCGTAGGTATACGTGCCTTCCGGCAGCGTGCCCACATCCAGTACGTAGCGACCATTGCCGACGGGG
>DATGCC010000458.1:0-10506 GCA_035312345.1 Rhodothermales bacterium | reverse complement strand
TCACGCTCTTTCAGGTCGGCCTCGCAGCATGGGTCAACAGTCTCGGTGTGTTGCTCACGCTTCTTCCGGCGCTGGCCCTGATGGTTCTGGTGGTGATTCCACGGGAAGAGCGCTACCTTGAGGCTCGGTTTCCCTCGGAGTACCTGCCGTACAAGCGCACGGTCCGTCGCTGGCTATAGGAGGGCAGCCGCCTAACGGTCAGCATGCAAAGCAAACGCTGACGTTTTCCGAGGCTGCTCGCTCAGTCTCCACCTGTAGGCGTCTTCTCAAACAAGTTGAGTGTGTGGGTCAACAGATCTGCTCCTCCGATGGACCCATGCCCCGGCACAACGACCTCGACCTCCCGATAGCGCGCCTGGGCACGTCGGATGGCTTCCGGCCACGCCGCCACGTTCGCGCTCATCGTGTTTCCAAGTGCACTGGCCTCGGCAGCGCGGATCGCACAGCCTCCAAAGAGCACGCGTTGATTCGGCACCCACACCATCAGGTTGTCCTCGGCGTGTCCGGGGCCAGGATAGAACACCTCGACCGGGCCGACACGGCGAGCACTACCCGGCTCACGAAGCGTATGCATTGTGCTGTCCGGCACCGGGGTACCGAGACTGATCGCAAGCCGTTGCGTTAGCGGGTGCGCAAGTACGTCCACGCCCTGCGTTTCGAGCACATCGACACCAGCGAGGCGGTCATAGTGAAAGTGGGTGACCACAGCGCGGCGGACGGAAAGCCCAATCTCGGACGCGACGCGGTCTAGTAGTGCAAGCGTTTGGAGTTCGCCCCATGCGGTGTCAACAAGAAGAAGGCTGTCACCATCTTGGACGAGGAGGCCGTTAGCCGAGAAACGCGTACCGCCGGGATAGGTGTAGGAGGACGTATGAACCCAAACACCGGGACGGATCTCCTGTAGTTCGATGTCGACCGGGGTCGATGCGGCACCAGGCTGATCGGCCGCTGTATCACCTGGTTGACCCTTTCGACACCCAACGATGAGTAGCCCAGCGGCAAGCAAGAGGAAAAAACGTCGGCGCATAGAGAGAAGGCTGTGACATGAAACTGGATGGTGTAGTCCCTGAAGGTGCGCAGGGTTGCTATGGAGCCAGAGACGCTGCGCTAGGACGCGACGCTGCTTGGTGGAGCGGATCGCGAAGCGCTAGCTGCCCGCGCAAACAGCGCACTCGGCAGGCCGACGCCTACCACATGGATGAGCAGGCCGTTGATAAGTACGGCCAAAGACAGCGGCCCAGAGGACGCCGCTGACAGGGGCACGACCACAAACGTCATGATCGCATACACAAACACACCATACAGCGGACCGGAGAGCAGGGGGCGCTGGGCCAAAGGGGATAGCCACCGGCTGGCGAGGTAGTATACCGTCACGATAACAAATGCGATGAAGAAGTGAAGCACCCCGCCGAGCGCCGCCGTAGCCAACCCGCCGCTGAAGGCCGCACGTCCCAGGAGGCCGGAGGCAATGCTCTGGAAGATGCGGATCGGCGGCACCCCCCGCAGACCGAAAAACACGAGCGCGTCGAGGATATCCAAGACGCCGACGGTGAGCGTGCCGAAGAGGAGGGCCTGAACAGGTGTTAAGGCCTTTTTTTTGAATGATCGGGGAACAGGGGTCATATCCGCTTGCGCCATGTTTCGAGGCTAAAGTCATTCGATGATCGCTCGCCCAAAAGCGTATGCACTGCCTTCAGGTCGCGCTCAACGCGCTGCAAGCCTCTCCGTGTAGCGATGCTGCATCTCTTCAGGCGCAACCTCCTCGATGCTGTGACCGATCAACCATCGGTGTCCAAAGGGATCGCGAATACTCCCGGAGCGCTCTCCGAAGAACTGGTCTCTAGGCTCCTGCTCTACAGTGGCACCGAGGCCTACGGCCCGTCGAATCGTCTCGTCGGCATCATCGACATGAAGGTGAATGGTGACCGGCGTTGCACCGATGGTTGTGGCACTCTGGATTCCGTATTCCGGGAATTCGTCCGACAGCATTAACGTCGTTCCATGGAACTCCAGTTCGGCGTGGCCGACGCGTCCGCTGGGCTCGGTCAACCGAAACTTCTCGCAGGCACCGAACGCCTTCTCGTAAAAGCCGATGGCTGCGTTCGCGTCCGAGACGCACAGGTAGGGAAACAGTTCGTGAATCATCATCGGTCCTCTGGGTTGGATTGGGTTGGGTTCTATAGGGCATCCAATCTAAACCACCTTTGTCTGGATGTCTTGAAAGATTTTGACCTCATGAGCATATACGGCCCAAGGAGGACAGCACGACGTGACTCGGCGAGGTGGGCGCGATCTGGCGGTAGGCCGTAGGGGTTACGCCAGCAAACTTCAGAAAATCGCGGTTGAAGTGGGCCTGGTCGCTGTAGCCGACCTCCAGCGCCAGGGCAGCCCACGAAGGAGTTCCGTCTAGGGCGGCGTGTTGCAGGGCTTTCTGAAAGCGCCGCACCCGGCCATAGACCTTGGGGGTTAACCCAACAGCCCGCTGGAACAAGTCGATGAAGTGCCGGTGGCTGTAGCCACTGTGCTGCACCACCGCATGAACGCTGCCAGAGGTTTCAAAGTGTTCGAGTGCGTATGCAATCGCAGGGTGCAGGCCACGGACTACCGGAAGCCGGCTCGCGAGCAATGTCTCCAGGATCGCTAGCTGTTGCTCCAGCCGCCCGGCTTCGAGCAGTTGTTCATGCGCAAGGTGAGCCGCCCGCCCCCATAGCTCGTCGAGCCGGGTGTGGCGCTGTGCCAGGTCGTCCGCGGTGGCGTCGAACAAAAGCTCCGCCGCGCCCGGTCGAAGCATGGCACCTACCGAGCACGACGGCCTAGTGATGTCTTTGATGTAAAACGTGGAGCGGGCACCGCCTACGACGGCCTGCCCGATGCGGTGTCCGCGGAGGTCGGCGGCACCCTCGAAGAGGCAAAGGGGCTGGCCTGACAGCCGAAAGACCAGATGCATCTCCCCAGTGGGCAGGATATGCTCTCGCATACCGGGTGCCAGCGGTTGTTCTACCTGCTGATCGACAGCCCACAGCATCTTGACAAACGGACGTAGCGACGGTTGAGGGGATCGTGTTATTCGCATAGGGCACTTCGATATACTGGCATGACGAACGCAGGTGGGGTAGCACGTACACCCTGATCACCCGGGCAAGGTCGAAACGTGGGGTGACGACCCTATGTCTCTGGATCAGTGGGAGCCTTCAATTACGGATCTATCCTGTTCCTTTCGTAACGGAATGAGCGTGCGCAGCCGTCCGTCATCGCGCAAGAAAAGTCCTACCCAGACTAGCAAACCCAAAACGACCTGGAGCAGGAACCACAGCGATTCGAGCCGCGCCTGCGTCGCCGTAGCACCGCCCAGATAGCCGGTTAGCAAGATCGCACCCAGCATAGCGGTCCGCGGGATGCTATAGAGAACCGTGCAGATGAGTAGAACGAGCCCGATGCCAAAGACGGTGCTTTCTGGGTATCCGAGGTGAACGGTTGCTTCGATGGCAGGGGTCAGTTTCAACATTTTCATGCTGCTGTCGGAGAGCAGGAACAGCACAACCAGGGTGCTTATGAGGCGTCCGACCCAGCGCATTTTCTTTGGTGTTTTCGATTGGATAGACATGTTTTTTCCTCTGGCTGGGGTCGTACTACAGCGCGTGGCTAGATTGCCTAGCTTCTAACCTGGGTCACGTCGTAGTGTCGCATCTCTTCGATATCATTGAAAAAGGGCCGCACATCCTGAAAAAACGCCTGAAACTGCAGGCTCTGACGGAACCCTTGCAGGTGCCCCTCCTGCGAGTCCCATTCAATCCGAAGGATATACTGCTCTGGCTCCTCCACGCAGTGCGCGAGGTCGTACCCCAGGCAATGAGGCGAGGCTTTCAAGGCCTGCTGTGCTCGCTCATAAGCCGCCACAAAGTCGTCCTGTCGTGTTGCCTTGATCCTGTATCTGATGTATTCGATGATCATAGATGGTTGGTTTTCTTGCTGCCGATGTGCATGGGATGGCCTATGAACCCGTTGGGGTTATGGGAATTATGCTTGGTGCAGGATGCTTCGATGCTGGTGTACGTTCTCGTTTGTAGAGATATCCGGCGATGACAAAGGCGATGCTGGCGTCGAGGAGCGCCCCGAACACCAGCCCATTGCCTACCCCCGCGATCTCCCGTGATATATGCACCAGGAAAAACCAGGAGAAAATCATCAAGCCAGACAGCAATGCTGCCAGACGAGCTGTTTGCGGGATGAACAAACCGGTTCCCCCGGCAATCAATGCCACCCCGGCGAAGTACGTCCAGAACACCGCGTTACCCGGAAACCACCCCGGAATCAGGCTTGCCACAAATTCGGTGTAGAGGAAATGCTGGATCCCAGCGATGATCAGGAACAGTCCCAGGCAGATGCGACCCACGAGGATAAATTCGCCTTCCAGATTGACGACTTTTAATAGAGAAGGGTTGCGGCGGCCTTTTAATGCCGGCAGGGTGGCGGCTATCGCAAAAGCACCACCGGCATACGCCAGTGTCTTGCCCGCATTGGTCCAGGCTGGTGAGAGAAAGGGTTCGGCAGCGATACTGGGGACAAGCCGGAGAAACGCCCCCAGGAAGATCAATAGGCCTGCCAGGATGGCAGCGGGTCGTGCTTTTTTGCTGGTGAGGATGGCGATGCCTATCCCGATAAAAATCGTTCCGGTCAGATACGCCCAGGCCAGCCCACCGGGGACTGCCGCTGGCCAGGCCGGAGCCCGCCCTGGAAGAAATTCTCCGAAGCGGACATTCTCTACCCCGAACCCGATCAGGGCGATGGCGAAGAGGGTTCGGCCAATAGGTACGAGTTTATCCATAAGCTCCGATAAATGGGTTATTCTGTTCGTTTCACCGCCCTTTCAAGCGAACGGGTCAACGCTGCTCCGTGCGTAGCGCATCCACAGCAGCAGGGCCGAGGTCAAGCACGACGGTGGTATAGCTTTCAATCAGCGTCAGGACCGAATTCCGGGGTCCTTCCCGCCATTCCACGCTCCCGTAGAAGGCGTCTTCGAGGCGCTGCCGCTCCTTAAGGCTCGTAAAGGCCCGGATTAGGATGTACGAGTCCTCCTCGTGGAGGGATGGGCCGTACGCGACGACATCCATGCTCCATCGCTGCAACATCGGTACGGCCTCCTCGACCACCAGGCGGTGGAATTTCGTCCGCGTGCCGGGCTTGAGGTTGTATGAACAAATCTCGACAGTGGACCGATTGGTCGCTTGCTGTTTCATGGAACGTCGATCTTCAAACACGTCCAGGCAACCGGACATCCCCACCCCGAGCGCGATCGTCAGATATAGTGGCGGCCACGCTGTCCAATCGCATGGTGCTCCTTCCTGTTCGGATTTTATTGCGATGTCCTTGTGGATCATATGTCTATCGCTCTACGTGCGCCATTGGGGTAAGAACGGCTATTTGATACCCCTGAGTCCCATCAATAAGCTGATAACAGAAACGCTCGCGTGGCGCTCCGCCGTATATCCACGTAACATCAGCCCAGATACTGCCTGGAGCTTCTCCCATAATTGCAATCTGCTTATTAACTTCCTCGACCCCTTCGTACTGGTCCCAAGAGGAGTTAAAGAAATCCTCGGTCTGCTGTGCGTTGCTTACAACAATTGCGTTGCCGGGAAAGAGAATAAGCGAAGGAAGCGCATACATCGCTGCCATCGTTTTGGCATCCCGCGCTAATAACACCGATGCGTAGTGCTCGAAGAAGGCTTCTACTTTTTTGTTACTGTTTGTCATGATCTGAATCTAGACGACCAGTGAGGTAGAGACTCGCCGGATTCGGACGTGGTTTTTATTTGGCATTGCACAGGGTAGCGCGTCAGTCATTCATAACCTCCAAATCGAACTGGCGGAGGCGTTCGGGGTCGGCGACCAAGTCGATCTCAACGATTTTCCCATCTGTGATGGTGAAGCGGATCACGACATGCGGTCGTCCTCCCGGAGCCCATACGAGGCCCACGGCCCCATTCACGAGCGTCACTTGGGCGGCCTGGGCCTGTCCCGAGAAGGTGCTAGCCACGGTAGAGGCTCCACGGACTTCATGCGCCAGCTTCGATGCATCCTGCGACTTTCTCGCTTTGCTCATCTGTATGGCCGTGGGATCGGCCCGGAGCACAACGTCTGGATCGAGCAGCGCAAGCAACGCATCGAAGTCACCGCCGCGTGAGGCGGCAAGGAAGGCCTCGACAACTTCCCGCCGCCGGGTGAGGTCGGCGTCGGGAACCGTGGCTGCTTCCTGCACACGGCGGCGGGCGCGGCTTGCGAGTTTCCGTGTCGCGGCCGGAGAGCGGTCCACGATGGCAGCGATTTCATCGAAGGGCACAGCGAACATGTCGTGCAGCACAAACGCGAGCCGCTCGCCGGGAGTCAGGGTTTCAAGAACCACGAGCAGCGCGAGTCCGACCGAGTCGGCCAGGAGCGCTTCGTGCTCGGGATCACGCCCGGCTATGCGGTTCACCAGGTCGGGGCGATGCGTCTCCAGCGGTTCCTCGCGGCGTGCCTTGCGCGAGCGGAGCATGTCCAGGCACAACCGCGCGACGACCGTCGTCAGCCATCCGCGCAGGTTCTCGATGGCGTTGGTATTGGAGCGGCTGAGCCGCAGCCAGGCTTCCTGAACGGCATCGTCCGCCTCGCTGAGTGAGCCGAGCATCCGGTAGGCCACCGCTCGCAGGTGCTCCCGATTTTCCTCGAACCGATCCGCCAGCCATTCGTGTTCGTTCATCCGTCACATTCTCTTGTTGTGATGCGTCATAGCTATGACGAACGAAACCCAGCCAATGTGACCAGCAGACTGGCTCGGGCATTGTCCGTCAAGATCGAACCGGGATGGTCGCCATGCCGGTTCAGCGAAGACAACGGAACCTAAGGAGGTAATGATGCAAGCACGGATGCAAAACCCGGTGATGATCGTTCCCGAGGCCATGGAGGCTTTGCACGCTTTGGCGGCGTGCGCGGAGCAAGACGATGTGCCGTGGACGACGCTCGGCCTTGTCCACCTGCGCGCAAGCCAGATCAATGGCTGCAGCGTCTGTACCGGCATGCATAGCCACCTCCTCAAACTCAAAGAGGTAGAGGAAACAGACGAGCGACTTCTTACGGTGGCAGCCTGGCGGGAGGCCCCCTACTTCACCGATGCCGAACGCGCCGCGCTGGCACTCACCGAAGCCGTCACCCGGCTCAGTGATCGGGAAGACCCGGTACCCGACGAAGTCTGGGATGAAGCCGCCCGGCACTACGACGAGCCGGCGCTTGCGGCCCTGATCATCTACATAGCCACCGTCAACGTCTGGAACCGCCTCAACGTTACCACCAGACAGGTAGCTGGCGCGTGGTCGCCCTGATCGGCACCCACACTCTCCAACTATTCGGAATGCATGCGCTAACCATGAGACAAATATGACACATTTTGAGGTGAAGACCATCGGGCGGGTCGAGTCGTCGCTGACGGATCTTGAGTCAGCCCCCCGACAAGCCGACGAAGGTGCCCCAGCGGCTTGGCTGGTCTTCGAGCGGGAGATGACTGAGGGTCTCCTGAGCCTCCAGCCCGGCGATGAGGTTATCGTCCTCACCTGGCTCAATCGCGCTCGTCGCGATGTCCTGAGCGTACACCCACGGGACGACCTCTCCAGAGCACGGGAGGGTGTTTTCAGTACGCGCTCGCCTCACCGCCCGAATCCCATTGGTCTGCACCAAGTGGAGATCACCGCTATCGACGGTCGCCGTGTGGGAGTGCGTCATCTCGAAGTGTTGGATGGGACGCCGATCATCGACGTCAAGCCGGTACTCAACAGCGACATCAGCCAACGTTGAGCGATGGACTGCAGGAATCAAGGTATCAGCATATTCCCTGTGCCTTAGTGGCTTGCCACGAGAAAGGCGTAGGACAGTGAGGGATCAGGCAAAGGGCACGGGGGGCGCTGACTTCCACAGCGCCTCCTGCGGAAGTCAAACTGGCGGGTGAGTGTCTGCATCTGGGTTATCGCGGGCGAGCGCCTGGCACAACGTAGCTGTTGTATCGTCCATTGGAAAGGCACATTCGATACGCAGTTCGTCGATGGTCACATCCCGCGAGGTGCCGAAGGTGGTGAAGGTTGAGAAGAAGCTTAATTCCTGATCGCCCTTGCGAAACGTCACGGTCAGCACGGGTGGAGGCGGTGCGCTCAACTCGCGTGTGCGCCACTGCGACGGCACGCCAGAATAGCGAAGCACCTCGTCGAGTAGGGCCCGTGCCTCGGCATCCGACGGCACCGCTGCAACCACATCGTGCAAGTGCCGGAGGAGATCCCGCGCCACCTCCTCCCAGTTCACCACGACGGCACGCAGGTCGTTCGGATCGAAAAACTGCCGCAGCATATTTGTGTGCCCCCTTCCTCCCTGCAGAAAATCGGCCATGCGTGCTGCGGCACGGTTCGTCAACAACACATCCCAATGTCGATTGAGGACGAAAGCCGGATAGGGTTCTTGATGACCCAGGATGAGCTCAATCGCACGGCGCACCGGTGCCAGTTCCGGTGCCCCCAGGTCGGTCTCGGGGTACTCTGGCGCATACCCGGCTGCCAACAGCAACGCATTTCGTTCGCGGAGGGGCATGCCAAACGTATCGGCGAGCCGCGCAACCATGTCTCGGCTCGGTTGCGCCTTTCCCGTCTCGACGCGGCTGATATGACGTGCCGAAACGTCTGCTTCAAGTGCAAGATCGAGTTGGCTCATCCGCTGTGCCGCCCGCCATTCGCGGAGCAGTACGCCTACGCGAGCCACGGGTAGTGAGGGTATATCAGAATGTGCATCATCGGGAAACATGCGAGCATGATACGATCCTTGAGTCTATAAAAGCCATAACCTCAGAGGTCATTGATTGTATGATTGCGGTGCTGCTACACTGATGCCGTTCACCGAAAAAGAGATCCTTATCACGGAGACGATCAGATGCAGCGAAGACATTTTCTTGGCGTGACGGCCAGCACGTTGGCCGGTAGCGTGCTTTCCGGGTGTGTGCCGCACAGGGCACGCGAGGGCAGGCTACCGAACGATGCGGGTACGAGCGACCCCTTGAACGCAGCGGCTTTTCATGCCACACGGCAATATGCCGAGACGCGCTTCGGGAAAATCTCGTACGTCGAGCAAGGAAGTGGAGACGCGGCGTTGTTCCTGCACGGCTTCCCGCTCAACAGCTTTCAGTGGCGCGGTGCCCTGGAGCGTTTGTCGGCGCATCGCCGGTGTGTCGCGCCAGATTTTTTGGGCATGGGATATACAGACGTTGCCGACGGGCAGGGCGTGGCCCCTGACGATCAGATGGCCATGCTGGTGACGTTGCTCGACACCCTCTCGATCTCGACCGTCGATCTCGTTGCGAACGACAGCGGCGGTGCGGTTGCGCAGCTCCTCGTCACCCGCCATCCAGAGCGCGTGCGCACGCTGCTGCTGACGAATTGCGACACTGAGCACGACAGTCCACCGGCAGCGGTTTTACCGGTCATTGAGCAGTCGAAAGCAGGTCTCTTTGTTGACCAGACGCTCGCCCCTCAACTCGCGGACAAGGCGCTGGCACGCTCAGCCGAGGGCATCGGCGGGCTGTGTTACAGTGATACCGCACACCCGACCGACGAGGCCATAGATTACTACTTCGGCCCCCTCTTGAGCACCTCGCAGAAAAAAGCGCAGGCACATGCCTATGCTATTGCGCTTGCACCCAACCCGTTGGCAGGCATCGAGCCAGCACTCAGGCGCTGCACCGTGCCGACGCGGATCGTGTGGGGCATGGCAGACACGATTTTTTTGCCGGAGAACCCCGATTATCTGGATCGTGTCATTGGCAGCTCACTCGGTGTTCGACGGCTCGAAGGGCACAAGCTGTTCTGGCCCGAAGTGCGCCCGGATGTGATTGCTGAGGAGGCCAGGCGGCTCTGGGCAATGGGCTAGGATTCCTTTCCATCTCGTGCTTGCATCAGTCCTCCTGCCCCACTTGCTCAGACCAACGCGGCACTCTGCTCTCTCCGTTGAGGAAGGGCAAGACGGTTCTGACCAGTTCAGGGGCCATAAACATCTCGTAGTGCGTCAGGTCGGGCAGAATAGCAAGCCTGTTCTTTGACATATGCTCGCGTGTCCATCCGGCATCTTACAAACCGCCGCCGAGGAGTTGGTAAAACTGAACGATGTGCTCGGGCCGAAACATGTCGCTGTCGCCATAGATGAGCATCACCGGCATCGTCAGTGTCTTGACGTCATCCGACCAGTCATAGGGCGTGCGCATGAATTCACCCATCCGGTCCAGCAGTTCCGGGAATTCCTCTGGATTCGGTGCAATCGCTGCATAGGACTGATACATGGGCGTAGCCTTCATCATCTCCGCCATGCCAGCGCCTACCTGCGCCTGCTGGGGCAGCATTTCGGGATAGAACCCATCCTGCGCGTACCCGGCCGACACCAGCACCAGCCGACGCACCCGCTCGGGATGCTGCACGGCAAACCGGAAGGCCACGCCGCCGCCCA
>DATGCC010000457.1:0-3750 GCA_035312345.1 Rhodothermales bacterium | reverse complement strand
GACCACATGCGACGGATTACGTATGTGATTGCGGTGCCGATGCTGGTGGAGTTGAGCACGACTATCGCCCTGGCGTGGTGGCAACCGGCCTCGATTCCGGGTTGGCAGATCTGGACCGGGCTGGCCCTGCTTGCCCTCATCTGGATCTCAACCGGGCTGCTACAGGTGCCGCTCCACAACACCCTGCTCCGTGGCTTCGATGTCACAGCACATCAGCGGCTCGTAGCCACCAACTGGATCCGCACCCTGGCCTGGAGCGCACGCGGTCTACTGGTGCTGGCAATGCTGGCGGCTTTGCTCCACGAATCTTGAGTGGACGTAATAATCAGGTTGCTTCTCCGAACTGCCCGATGCTACCCGCGTTTTGATAAAGCTATCAGCTATCAGCTATCAGTTTTTAGCTTCAAGCTGAAGGCTGCCAGCCAGAATTCCCTAACTATCTTTTCTTTGCCTCATGAAAGCGACCTGGAACGGAGCGGTGCTCGCCGAGAGCGACCAGACTGAAGTGGTGGAAGGCAATCATTATTTTCCACCCAACACCCTCAACCGCGAATATTTTACCGAGAGCCCGACCCAAACCCGCTGTCCCTGGAAAGGGCTGGCCAGCTACTACACCCTCGAAGTGGATGGCGAGACGAATCCGGACGCGGCGTGGTACTACCCGGACCCGAGCGAGGCGGCAAAGAACATCAAGGATCATATCGCCTTCTGGAAAGGCGTGGAGGTAACAACATGAGTGGCTCCGTGCTGGCTCCCCTATCTGGCCCCACTACAGACCGCGCCGCCCAGTATGAAGCGACGCTTCAACGTATCAAAGCGCTGCTTGATGGTGAGGATGATTGGATTGCCGCGATGGCGACGGTGGTCTGTGAGTTGCATCATGCCTTCGAGCACTTTCACTGGACGGGATTCTACCGGGCCGTCTCAGAGGACCTGTTAGTCGTAGGGCCGTACCAGGGCGGGCATGGCTGCCTGCGCATTACATTCGACCGGGGCGTGTGTGGCGCGGCGGCTCGCACCCGGCAGACGCAACTCGTGCCCGATGTAGAGACCTTCCCCGGTCACATCGCCTGCTCGGCCACCACACGTTCTGAGATCGTCGTCCCCGTCGTGACACCCAACGACCGCCTTCTTGCCGTCCTTGATGTCGATTCGGACGACCCCGACGCCTTCGATGAAACAGACCAGCACTTTCTGGAAAAACTCTGCCAGCAACTCGGGGCACAGTTCTCGATGGCGTAGACCCTCCCGTGCCCAATGCTGCACGGCATTATGGCAGAGAGGAAATGGGTGTTTTGCTGATGGGCGGTGTAACAGGCTCTGAGCACATCGTATGCTGATCCCTGGTCAGCGTCTCATCCCGATTTCTACGAAACAACGCCCAAAGGTTCGAGCCATGCGCCCGTATCTCCTAGTAATTGCCCTTCTTTGTGCCACCGGATGTGACAGCACCAATCCGACGCTTAACGCCCCTCCTCCTACCGGGCCGCCAACAGAAACGTTCGAACTCGTCTTTGGCACCGACAACTATGACGAGGGACGCACCCTGATTCAGGCGGCCAATAGCGACCTGCTGGTTGCAGGCGCTGGCAACGGAGTCGTGGCTCCGGCGGACGGCACCCTCCCTACGCCCAGCCTTTCCCGCATCACGCCCGATGGGGAGGTGCGCTGGAACCGCATCTTCGACGAACAGCGCTATGGCACCGCTGTCGCCATTGCCGAAACGACACCGGAGCAGTTCGTCTTGCTCACCGACCGGCACAACGATTTTTTCGACGACCGTCGCCTCATCCTCTGGCACCTCAACGGGATGCAGCTATCCTCCCTCTATGAACGCGTAGGCAGCAATGTCTCCTACGATGCTACCCGGCCCTTACTTGTCACAGACGATGGTGGCTTCCTGCTCCTCAGCACCGAACGCGTTTCGAATGGACTACCCATTGTATCCGTAGTGCGACTGGATGCGGCAGGAAACGAGCAGTGGACACATGCCCTGCAAGGCCGCATTGAGTTGTATGCCACCGTCACCACCAGCGATGATGGGTTTGTGGTGCTGGGCAGCGAAACAATCTCCTCCAATACCTACGAACGGCGTATCCTGCTGCTTCGCTTCGATGCCAGTGGTACCCTGCTCTGGACCCGGCAACTTGAAAGCTCAAGTCGGCTTGTCACTACGATTGCTCCTGCGCCGGGCGGTTTTTTACTCGCCGGTATACGTCGTGACGATGCTGGCCCGCCCTCCGTCTCCCTGTTGATGATAGATGGCAATGGAACGCTACGGAGCGAAACAACCCAGGATCTCCCAACTGACGGTACCTGGGCAAGTGTAAGTGCCCTCGCCTCTACACCGGATGGAGGATTCATCGCTACCGGTTCATTCAACCGGGCCGAGCAAACCAGCGCTGCTTTTGTCCTCAAGCTGTCCGAGGCAGGTGACCTTGTATGGTTGCGTTCCTTCAGCGAGGCAAACACATACTCGCGGGGCTTTGATGTCATCGTACTCGCCGATGGAAATTATGCCATGGCCGGTACGCGCGGCCCCAATACGCCTACGTTTGGCGGAGCCGATTTCGACAACCTCGTGCTGGTACTCGACGCAGATGGCAACCTGGCAGAATAGGTGGCCTGCCCCGCTACGCTTTTTCTGACTTGACGGACGATTTGCGAGGCCGTTTTTTGTTGCAGATCTCCTGCCACTCAGACCATGCCTGCTATGCTGTCCTACAAGTCGCTATGGTTTCGGATGTATCTGGGGATCCTTCTTGCGGCTCTCGTCGCTGTAAGCTCTGGCACCGTTCAGGCGCAGACCGCTTCGCTTCGGCTCCTCGTTGCCTCCCATGAAACAGGAAAGCCGCTTGCCAACGTCGAGGTGAGTCTCCTGAAGACGACCATCAGCGGAACGACCGATGCAGACGGCTGGGTGGTACTCGAAAATATTGACCCCGGTCTCCAGATGCTCAGCGTCCACCGCCTCGGTTTTCAGCGCGAACTGATTCCGGTTACCTTCGAGGCGGATGCCACGCTGGAAGCTGACCTCGCGCTTGTTACGGCTCCGATACCCCTGGGCGAAATAGAAATCACCGCAGAAAAGGTCGATCAGACGCTGGAGCAGCGCGGCTTTTATGAGCGCCAGGAGAAAGGATTGGGCGAGTTTATCACGCGGGAGGAACTGGACCAGCACGGCAAGAACACGATGATCGAAGCGCTCCGAGGCATCCACGGCGTGCGCTTTCAGCAAATGAATGGCGTCCTCGTGGCTGTTTCAACCCGCGCGGTTACTGCAGAAGGAGGAGCCTTTTCAGCAAGACCATGTCCCTTCAGCATTTATGTGGATGGAACCAAGCTCGGAAACGGCGCAGAAGTGCTGGATGAAGTCGTAGCGCTCAACAACGTCGCCGGTATTGAAGTCTACAAAGGGGCCTCTGGGTTGCCCCCGGCATTTAACCAGTTCAGCGCCTGCGGGGCTATCGTGGTCTGGACGCTGGGAGGCACTGCCCAATAGGTTCAAACAACCGTTGCAGAAGCAGGATCTTGCTTGCCTCTACGGTGTCGTAATCCGAGCCATCCATGAGATCCCTAGCTAATCTATCAGATGCAGGCCCTCTCCTTTCACCCCTTTCCCCTCGAAGGCCAACACGTCCGGCTCGAACCCCTTTCCCTGGATCATCTCGCCCCCCTCTGCGAAGTTGGCCTGGACGCCAAGCTATGGCAATGGACTGTCACGCAGATCCATTCACCGGATGACATGCG
>DATGCC010000456.1:0-4810 GCA_035312345.1 Rhodothermales bacterium | reverse complement strand
GCCACTCTTCCTGAAACACGCTGCCCACCGTGATGCGGAGCGTGGTAAAGAGGGTGATGGCCGACAAAAGCAAGCCCAGTACACCCACGATGGTGAAGAAGTCGCCCGCGTTGGCGAGTTGTCGTAACGCCCCCACGATCTGGTCTCCGCTTTCAGCCGGGAGAAAGGTGCGGACATAGGTAGAGACTGTCTCGAAGGGTTTTTCTCGTTTCAGCACCTGGCCCAGCACACCCGAAGCGAGGATGATGACCGGCACAATGGTGATGAGCACCTTGAACGCGATAGCCTGCGCCCAGAGGAAGATCTCCTTGTGCATCAACTGGTGGTAGAGGCCGTGCCCGTAGTACGACGGAGCCCGTTTTGCTCGCCGTATCCACTCCTTATATCGAAGCGAATCCACCAGCGAGCGGAAGCCCGTGCGCAGACGTTGTAAATATGTTGAGAAGGCAGGCATACGATTCCATTCAGCCGATCCATCGGGCTGGCTGATGGCAGGAAATAGCAGGCTGTGTGAAAGGATAGGGGCTAAAGCTACGCAAAACAAGCGTTTTTAGGAAATCCCGCTACGCATACTCGGCATCCTATGGATGGATTCCAGTAACTTATACCTCCTCGGCGCAGCCCATAAAAAAACGCCCAGCCCTTTCAGGATGAGCGTTATACGTGCAACATACCGGGATCGGATGAAAAACCCGTAGCTTGATACGATAATTTTACGCGCTGGCTTTTCGCTCCTCGTAAATCGGCTCGTCGCCATGCTCTACGGCAGCCTGCGTGATGCGGCAGACGCCGACGTCAGGGTGGTCGTGGATGTTGAACATGATGTCGAGCATCGTGTTTTCCATAACCGAGCGCAGGCCACGGGCACCGGTGCCCAGGGCGTGGGCTTTCTCGACGATGGCTTCCATCGCGGCGTCCTCGAAGTAGAGGTCGAGGCCGTCCATGGAGAAAAGCTTCTGGTACTGCTTGACGAGCGCGTTCTTGGGCTCCGTCAGGATGCGCTTCAGGGCCGTGTCGGATAGCGCGTCGAGCGCTGTGATGACGGGCATGCGGCCGATGAGTTCGGGGATCAGCCCGAAGCGCAGCAGGTCGTCCGGCTCGACGTACTTGAACATGGCCGGGTCGTTCTTGTCGACGCGCTTGGCCTGCGCGGCCGAGAAGCCGATGGTGTTGGCCGAGCGCCGCCGGGCGATGATTTCGGAGAGGCCCTCGAACGCGCCGCCGCAGATGAACAGGATGTTGCGCGTGTCGATGTTGATGAGACTCTGCTCGGGATGCTTGCGTCCCCCTTTGGGCGGCACACCCGCGATGGTGCCCTCCAGGATCTTGAGCAGGGCTTGCTGTACCCCTTCGCCACTTACGTCGCGTGTGATGGAAGCGTTGTCTGCCTTGCGCGCCACCTTGTCGATCTCGTCGATGTAGATGATGCCGCGCTCGGCGCGCTCCACGTTGAAGTCGGCGGCGTGCAGTAGGTGGGAGAGGATGCTTTCTACATCTTCGCCCACATAACCCGCCTCGGTCAGCGCGGTAGCATCGGAGATAGAGAAGGGCACGTCGAGGATGCGGGCCAGCGTGCGGGCCAGCAGCGTCTTGCCGGTGCCGGTGGGGCCGAGCAGCAGGATGTTCGACTTCTCCAACTCGACGTTGTCGTACTCGTGGAAATAGTCCTGCGCATCGACGCGCTTGTAGTGGTTGTAAACAGCGACGGCAAGCGCTTTCTTGGCGCGGTCTTGCCCGATGACGTATTCGTCGAGTGCCTGCTTGACTTCGAGGGGCGTCAGGCGGCGGCGATGGGGCGTAGAGCGGCGGGGGCTGGACGTTTGTTGATAGGCCGCCAGATCGTTGCGCACGATCCCCGACGCATCGTGGATACACCGGTCGCAGATGTACACGTCGGGCCCGGCAACCATGGAGGTTACCTCATGGGCCGTGCGTCCACAAAAGGAGCATCGGATTACGTCGTCACCACGTTGTTCGCTCATAAAATCAATAGCGCAAAAAAGGAATGGGGGGAACAGTCCTGGCTATCAGGATCCCATTGATGCTGCTTTAGGGTATATATATCGGTCTATGTGACCGTTAATTAACTGCATTGCCACCCAAGTCGCAATATGTCAATTTGAGATTTTAGAAGACACGACCGTTCTTGTTCCGGTTTTCACTGGCGAGAAGTCGTCAGGAATCGTTTTCAGGCTTCATTTTTTCAACGGACAAATTCTTTTCCTACTTCCTCATCTCCACTCTTCATGACCGACGCCCGGCACACCGAAACCCAGCTTCCTGCCGAATTTCTAGAACGCCTTCGCGCCATTGTGCCGTCGGAGCGCTACGACGACGTGCTTGCCACCTTCGCGGCTCCGCAGGCGACCTCGTTTCGCGTCAACACGTTACGGGCTGAGCGGGCGGCTGTGGTGCAGGCGCTCGAAGCCGAAGGGCTGCACCTGCATGTGGTAGATTGGAAGGAAGACGCCTTCTGGGTAGCGCCAGAGGAACGCGCTGCATTGTTGGCCTCGGCGGCGTTCAAGCAGCAGCACATCTACGTGCAGAACCTGTCGAGCATGATCCCGCCGCTGGTGCTGGACGCGCAGCCGGGCGAGCGCGTGCTGGACCTCGCCGCCGCACCGGGCAGCAAGACGCTGCAACTGGCCTGTGCTATGCACGACGAGGGCGAACTCGCTGCTGTCGAAGTGGTGAAAGGCCGCTTCTTCAAACTCCGCAACAACCTCGCCGCGCAGGGAGCCGACAACGTGCGTACGTTCCTGCAAGACGGCACCCGCGTGTGGCGCTACCGCCCCGAATACTTCGACCGCGTACTGCTCGACGCGCCGTGCTCCACCGAGGGCCGCTTCCGCGCCGACGAGCCGGAGACGTTTGCCTACTGGAGCCCGCGCAAGATCAAGGAGATGGCCCGCAAGCAGCGCCGCCTGCTCTACTCCGCCGTGCAATGCCTGCGCCCCGGTGGCGTGCTGGTCTATTCCACCTGCTCCTTTGCGCCCGAAGAAAACGAAGCCATCCTCAACAAAACCCTCCGCAAATTCGGCGACGCGATCCACCTCGAACCGCTCGGTCTTGACCTCGATAATCTCTTGCCGCCGCTGGGGGAATGGAAGGGCAAACGATTCAAACTGGATTTGTCTCACGCCCGCCGCCTATTACCTACGCCGACGATGGAGGGCTTTTTCATCGCCAAAATCCGGAAAGAGGAAGGCACTGCTGGGAAATAGAAAATGGGAATTGGTAAATGGTGTCTCTCAATTCAACTATTTCCCAGTTCCTAATCCTCAAATTCTAGCACATCCACGCCGTATTTTTCGATGAGCCAGCGCTCGCGGTAGAGGAAGAAGGCGGCGTCGCAGACTTTGCTGGTGTAGTAGGCGTTGAAACCGCCGCCGACGAACGCGCCCGTCATGGGCACGACCTGCGCCAGCTTGCGTTGCGTCAGGTGGACACCAAGGGCGCGGGCGGCGTTGCGGATAGCCTGCGTCAGGGCCATCTGTTCCACAGTTTGCAGCGTCTGCTGCCGCGCAATGGCGTGCGACACGCGGATGGTGGGCACAAGGGCAGCCTGCTTGGCGGTGTCGGTGGGTTGCGAGACCATGTTGAGGATCTGCAACGCGAAAAGCCGCTCGGACGGATGCGCGATGTCGTAGCCGCAATAGGTGGCGTATTCGCCACAGGCCCGCAGGTTGAGGGCGACAAGACCCACCACATCGGGCAGGATGCCAGCGGCTCCGGCGTAACCCGCCGCCGCGCCCTGCGTGGCCGTCAGCGCCCGGTACTTTGTGTCCAGCCCTTTCATCACGCCGTCGATCTGCTCCAGGTCCAGATTGATCAAGTCTTCCGCGCTGTCGATGGCATGGCCCGCTGCGTGAAACTCCTTGTAAATCGCCTCGTGCCATACCGAGTCTTGCACGATTTCATTCATGACGCGCAGCAGGCCGCTGACGACGTTTTCGATGGTCCAGTCCACGCCCGGCACTTTGCGGATCAGGTCGGTAGCGCTGTGGAGCTTGCGGTTGAGGCCATCGACAGCTTTACCAAACCAGCCCATTGACGGATTTTTCCAGAGCTGAATTTCGCGGAGAGCCTGCTGTTCGTAGGCAGACGGCGTGTTTCCGGCAAGCACAGGCAGCGTTTCCATGAGGCACGGTGTCGTTCACAAAGGGACGGTTTACAACGGATGGATGCTCCTTATACGACGAAACGCAGATTTGTTGTGACGCGGATCTTTGTCATCTCGACCGAGCAACGCGAGTGGAGAAACCGAAGGTTACCGAAGGAAATCTCCCGGGGCAAGATGCTCTTCTTCGGGAGATCCTTCGACTTCGCTCAGGATGACAGCCTTGTTGGGGTGTATTGTGATTGAGGACAATTTGATATCAGCCTCTTACAACTCACCCAGTCATTTTCACGGTTTCGTGGATGGCTCCGTGCCGGTGGCGTAGCATCCCGCCTTTGCGGTTGTGGTGCACGGCTTGAATCTCAGCGATGATGGACAGGGCGATTTCCTCCGGTGTCTCCGTACCAATATCCAGCCCGACGGGACCGTGAACCTTGTCATACGCCGTATGGGGCAGCGAAGGGTTTTCCGTTTGCAACTCGGCCAACATGCGTTCGGTGCGCTCGTGCGGGCCCAGCGCGCCGACATAAGGGACGGGTGCCGTGAGGAGCGCGCCGACGAGCGTTTTGTCGCGCAGGTAGTTGTGGTTCATCACCACGGCGGCGCTACGGGCGTCGAGCGGCACCTGCTTGTTGACCTCCTCCGGGTGCATCAAAAAGCGGTGCTCGTCGGCGTCGGGAAAGCGGGCGG
>DATGCC010000455.1:0-4452 GCA_035312345.1 Rhodothermales bacterium | reverse complement strand
CGGGCCTACTTCCCTCAGTTAGTCTGCCTAGCCGTGAGTTCCATGTACGGCTTGAGCGGGGGATCAAAGTCGAATCCGAAAAACCGAGGATCTTGTCCAATGACGGCAGCAGAGAAAATCTTCAACACATAGTCTTTGGTTTCCTCTGGCATTCGCTCTCTGTATTTTGTCAGAAAGCCCCAGTAATTCCGCTCGTCGGGATCCATCGGGATACCTTCCATCATCAGCTTGATGACTTCTTCGGAGGGCAGGTTCTGCGCATTCGGGATGCCTTCTAATTTTTTGATGACGCGGTGCTCACCCCAGTTGTAGGACGCCATCACGAGCAGACCCGACGCCTGCGCCGGGGTGCTGTAGATGTAGAGCAGGTAGCGCGCTGCCGCATCAGTGGCTTTCTCCACATCGTGCCGCTCGTCCAACGGATCATACACCCGCGTGTCGGCCCGCGGCCCTGGTTCCAGGCCATAGTTTTTCCCAGTGGACGGAATGAACTGCCACATCCCTTTGGCGATGCCCCAACGCGTCGATGGACCTACGATCTTGGGCTGAAAAACGCTCTCTTGCATGGCAAGGAAGAAGAACTCTGGCGGCAGTCCGTATTTCTGCATGGTTTCCACAATGAACGGCGTGTAGCCATTATCGTGAGCCCGCTGAATCGCTTTCTTGTACCCGGCACGCCCCGACGGACTCAGCCAGTAATCGTACATGTACCGCTTGACTTCCTCGACGAACCCGAAGGGCATGCCCAACTCGCTCTCGTTGAAGATGCGGGCGGTCTTGTAGATCAGCTTCTCATCGTCCTGCAGCTTGCGGTAGAAGTCTTGCTCCTCAATAAAACCATCGTAGATCTGCGCGGCCTGGCGCTGTTTCGCCTGCATCTTCTCGATCATGCTGACGACATCGGCATCGGGATTATCCGACCCCAGCACGGCGGCCCGCAACTGCGCCAGTTCCAGGTCGCTTTGCTTCATGTTGCTGAACAGTTCTTCCGCCTGACTCGCCATCCGCCGGTTCTGAATCGTCAGCCACGCTGTAGCGATGAGTGCCACGACGAGCAACGCGCCTACGGTAGCAATGACGCCGGTGTATTTCCGCTTTTCTTTCTGCTTGACGCTGGCATACGCCTGCCGGATCATCTGCGTCCGCTCGCCTGCCGGCTGATCCTGGTCGGCATCGAAATAGCGGTTGATGATCTGTGAGACGGACTCGTTGGACGTATAGCTTCCCCCCGACGATGCATACGCACCGGCACCCGCTTCTTCGTAGCGCGGCGGCTCGCTCCTCAAGGTGTTGCCATCATCGGTCCGCGCCTGCTGATACGCACGTGGCGTAGCATGCACGGATGGGTAGGACCCGGCTACCGGCGCGGTGGTGCCCTCTTCCCAAAAACTCAGCACCGGCCCTCGCTTGCCAAACCGCAACCGTAGCGAGGGCTCAACCTTCGCCTGCTGCACACGTGTACCATCCACGTAGAGACCATTGGTGCTGTTCAGGTCACGGATCTGCCAGGTGCCACCCTCGAAAATCACCTCAGCGTGTTCCCGGCTAACAAGGCCACCATCCACACGCACGCCACACTGCTCGCCCCGTCCAATGCGAAACACCTCAGAAAAAGCGGCTTCCATGGGATACCCTTCCCCATGATCGATTCGAACGTGGAGCGTGGGAGCACCATACGGATTTTGCGAGGAGCTACGCACGGGTCTTGGAGAAAATGGATGATTATCTTGGAATGTTACTACACGGTCTTGATGCGGTTCAGCGTTTGTGTACGATTTGCGAATTGCGAAGTGGGCGAAGAAGCGCAGACAGCAACACCCAAAATCGAAAATCGAAAACCTTGACTGGCCCTTTCCTCACTCCGCGCCCTGCCTGGGTACCTGCATGCCGAGCACGAGACTCACGCTGGGCGACAGGACGTGCGCCGGGGGCGTCAGCCGGATGGCAAACAACTCATGGTCAGGCAGGCCCGAGTCGGCGACATGTTCCACCCACACAGCTTCCTGTTGCACGGTTTTGCCGGAGCTATAGAGAAAGGCGCGCATCTGCGCATCAATCTCGCGCAGGGTGGCCTCCGGGTTTTCGCTCGGCGGAATCTCAGGTTGGATGGCGAGCACATGATGCGCCGCCCGGGCTACGAATAGCTGAGAAGCCAGCGTGACGTGCTCGCGGGCTTCGGCGGCCGCCACCAGATCATCATACGTCTCGGGCTTGCAGACGGTGTTGGCGCGAGCCAGGAACAGATAGTCTCGGTCCTTCGAGCCAGCCAGCACCGTAAAGCCGGCCTTTTTGAACTCGCCGAACTTGCTGTCGGGGAGCAGGCAGCCGAGTGGCGTGTGGCCTTGCGGGCTGTACCAGAGGGGTAAATCTTCTACGCGGGCCTGGCTGGTGCCGAGGATGTGGGTCGGCCACCCCGTTTGTACAAAACTCTGCGCAACACGCACGCCCACTGCCAGCGAAGCCCGTCCCCACAACTGCCCTTCTTCAACGAAGGTGAAACCTTTGGCGCGGTGCTCTTCGGCATCGTAGGCATAGCGCAGCAAGAAGTCCGGCAACGCCAGCACCAGAAAGTTCGATGCTTTGTTCTCGCGTAGCTTGTGCCAGGCAATGTATTCGGCGGTGTCGAGATGCTGCCAGAGGACCGGGAGCCCGGGCAGGTCGCTCTGTTTCTCCTTGCCAAAAAAAGCAGGCGCTACGGACGCAACGATGGGCGCTTGCAGGCTGGCTCCCGTGTCAGCCAGATCAGCGAGCAGCGTGAGGTCAGCGGTGCTGTTGTCGAAGGCAGCGTCGAGGAGAACAGCCGACAGGGCGGGCTGCTCGCCTGCGGCATTGTGCTCGGGAATCAGCACCTGATGGTAGAGCGCATTGTCGGCCTCAGTCTTTGGAGCCGCCAGCACATCGAGCAAAATATCCTCGTGGAAGTTGAGACGGTCTACCAAAAACTTGAGTCCTCGCCATGCCGCTTCGAGCCGACGGAAACCCGCATCGTTGAACACCTCGTTAAGTTGCCCACTGATAAGTTGGTCTAAGTCATCAACCAACAGGTCCGCTGTCGATTTTTCGACCTGTGCCGTTGGCGTATCATCAGCGGTGACCGCTTTCACAAGCGACCCCAAGACACTCGATGTCTTCGGTTTTTCGCTCGGCTCACCGGCGGACTCATCGCTGCCGCCCGCCACATCCATCATGCCCATCAGCCGGTCCAGCGGATCGTTCCCCCCTCCTGATTCAGGCGCAGCGGGTTTGCCCGTAGGCTTTGGCGCTGGGGGCGGTGTGGAAGCCGGCCTGGACAGCGTCTGGTAGAGTTGGTCGGCCCAGTCGGCATCCACGCTTGTCTCGTGCAGGCGCGTGCGGAACGTTTCCAGATCGAGCGAGCCACTACGCACTTCCTGCACCAGCGTGCGGATCTCCAGCAGTTGCTTCAGCGGCGGAATCTGACGAGCAACCTGTGCAGGAGCAAAATCGTCTAGGCTGGCAAAGTGCAGGTTTAGCTCAAGGGTTTTGGGCGTGTCGCTAATGGTGTTGGGCACCTCCAGCGCGAGGCGCGGAGCCATCGTCTGCATCAATCCGGCAAAGTCGTTTTTATCGACGCGCTGCACCCGCGACGGGCCTTCCCAATCGGGTACAGTCTCGGGCGGCTTGAGTGGGCTGACCAGCAGCAAGCGAAGCGGCTGCCGGGGCACCTTTTTTGCCTCTTGGGTTTCGGGCTGGTTGATGGATGTGGTATCCGGGTCCGAGGAGATATGAAAGGAGCCTGGGCGGTCGTCTGACATGGAAGTAGGGTGTGATGCTGCGTGGATGATTATCGAGAGAAGGATGCAAAGAGACGGGGCTACACATCAGCAGGATAGCGCGGGGTGTGCTGTTCAAGGAACGGCTGCCGTAAACGACGCACGGCGCGCTCTACGACATCTACAGTATAATCAATTTCTGCCTCTGTCGTGAACCGCCCTACACTGAATCGCACAGATGCATACGCCTCGTCATCTGTCAACCCGATGGCTTTCAAGACTGGGCTGGGGCCACCTGTGCGGGTACACGCCGCTCCGAGGGACGCCGCCACCGGATGGATGGCTCCGATGAGATCTTTGCCTTCTACCGCGTTGAACGCCAGATGGGTCAGGTTGGGCAAACGCGCCATCTGGGCACCATGGACCTGCGCGTCCGGCAGACGGGCCAGCAGCGCGCTTTCCAGTCGATCGCGCAATAGCAGTACGCGCTGACTTTCTTCAGAAAGGACCATCTGTGCAAGCCGAGAGGCCTCCCCAAACCCCACAATCCCCGGCACATGGGGCGTGCCGCTACGCAGCCCCTGTTCCTGTCCCCCGCCATGCGTCTGCGGCGAGAGGTCTATTACCGGAGCGCCGCCCCGCACGAACAGCGCACCGATACCCTTTGGGCCATATATTTTGTGCGCGGAGAACGCCAGTAGGTCGATGATTTGCTGCTCTA
>DATGCC010000454.1:0-6009 GCA_035312345.1 Rhodothermales bacterium | reverse complement strand
TAGCGCGAAAGCGTCTTACATTGTCGGTCATAGAGGAGCCTCTGCGTTGGGTGAGCTTGGGTTTGGACACCACAAGATACCCAAAGGCAGGGGCTTTTCTTTAGCAGGATGCGCTACTCATAAAAGTGTCCGGTAGTCAATTAGGGCTTTTGCAAGGTGACTGTGCGCTATCGGAATCGGTTTTGCCATGCGGTTCGTATAAAGCGTCTCCCTGGCATGGTTGCGCTTTTCCAGGCGACATCCCATCTTGGGTGCCGCTGTTGTATCAAAACCCCAATCTCGTTGTGCTTGAGGATACATTTCACAGGATCCGTGGTCTCTTCAAATCGCCCCGTCGGGCTTACACAGACTGCGCGGTGGTGCTTAGCGGCGGCGGTGCGCGGGCATCGTACCAGGCCGGGGTGCTGCAATACATTTCGCAGGTCTTTCCCGAGGCCAGCTTTCCCATTCTTACCGGTGTTTCGGCAGGCGCGATCAATGCAGCGCAACTGGCAAACCATGTAGGCACGTTTCCAGAAGCTGCCAACGAACTCATGGAATGCTGGCTGGAAATCTCGCTGGAAGAGGTGTTCGAGGCCGAGAGCAGCTTCTCGCTTTTTAAGCGCATTCTGGGCAAATCCGTGGATCCTCGCCACCTTGCCGATACAGTGATCACGGTGCCGGAAGGCAAGGCGCTGGTCGATACGTCACCGCTGCGCACCTATCTCGAAGGCCAGTTGCGAACCGAAGGCGGCAAACTGACCGGCATTGCCAAGAATCTGGAAACCGAGCGTCTCAAGGCCGTCTGCCTGACCGGTACCAATTACCAGACGGGCCAAACGGTGACATGGGTGCAGGGGCGCAACATCAAGGATTGGCAGCGTCCAAACCGCGTCGGTGTGCAGACCACGCTCACAGTCGATCATATCATGGCTTCGACGGCCCTGCCGCTGTTGTTTCCGGCTGTCCGCGTGGGCAATGCCTGGTTTGGTGATGGCGGCATCCGGCTGTCGTCGCCCTTATCGCCTGCCGTTCATCTGGGAGCCGACAGCATCTTCGTCATCTCGACGCGCTACGGGCGTTCACGCCGCGAAGCCGATGCGCCCTCGGTGGTGGGCTATCCACCTGCCGCGCAGATTGTCGGGCTGTTGATGAATGCCATCTTTCTGGATGTGCTGGATCAGGACGCCACGACGATGCGGCGGATCAATCATATCGTGCGGCAACTGCCCCTGCACAAACGCAACGGATTCCGGCCCATCAAGCTCTTTATGATGCGTCCGTCACAGGATCTGGGCAAGCTCGCCAGCGAGTATGAACTTAAGCTCCACGGGGCACTTCGGCTGCTCACGCGTGGTATCGGGAGCGGCGAGACGAAAAGCCCGGACTGGCTGAGTATGCTCCTCTTCGATGCCGATTACATTGCCCGCCTGACGCAGATTGGCTGGGAGGATGCCCGTCGCAAGCACAATGAGATTGCCCGCTTCCTGGATCCCGATGTGCCGATGATGACGGATGAAGTTGAGATTTCCTGACTAGACTGTTGTCGGTGGGTCTTCAGCCAGAAAGGGGAAGAAGCGGTAGACATCCAACGATTGCCACGGATGCCCGTTGATATAGACCGGAATGTCGTGTAGCTCGGCGTAGTAGACCACACGATGGCTCAGGGCCGCAAAGTCGGGGAAGAGGTGGGGAATGTCGAAGGTACAGCCATTCTGGCCCAAAAGCAGCAGACCATCTCTCGTGAGTTCGACGCGGACAATGACGGGCCAGTCCAATACGGTTTTGCGGCGGGTATAATCGTAGCCTACCACGCGCTCCTCAGACAATTTTACACACCATACGATGCGCCGCAGCTTCCGCTGGCGTTGCGCGATCCAACGGACGGTGCCGAGCCAGATCGCGATCAGCAACGCACCCACAAGCGGAAGCGGCCAGACATTTTCGAGGCCCAGTACGGCAAGCACAATCGTCGCTACCACCACCGAGGCGGCGACGGCGGTCAGATGGGTGGCTTGCTTGCGGGCGTACCACTGCACGGCTTCGTTGTCGAAGACTTCGTACCAGTTCGACATGGCATCAGGGGATAAAAGGAGGCTTCTTTTTAGAAACGAGTACCGGCGAAAAGTTCGTGTTTCATAAACCCGTAGATAAAAAATTACCCTTTTCAGGTTGCATGGCGGCGGATTTAATAGAGGGGTAATCGAAAAAAGACTTTATCCGAAGCCTTAAATATGTTAGATTTATGCCCAGATGTTGTAGCACGCTACATCGTTCATCGAAATACGGAGGGTAGGTCTTCCCTTACCAGCAGATTTATTCAAGCTCCTCTTTCCCGTCTTTTGTTCGCCATAAGCAGGCCAGGAGGCGGTTGTCATGAGAGCACACGTCCTCGTTCTCAACCAGGATTACCGTGCGCTGACGGTGTGTAGCGTTGAGCGCGCTGTGGTGCTTATTCACCTTCGTAAGGCAGAGTTGGTCGAAGCCCTTCCCGACCAGTTTCTGCGGTCGCCGAGTGTGCAGTTTCCGTGGCCCAGCATCGTTCGGCTCAAGATGTACGTGCGCGTGCCGTATCGCAAGATCATGCTCTCGCGTAAGAATATTCTGCGCCGTGACCGCTTCCGTTGTCAGTACTGCGGCAGCCGCCAGAAGCTGACCGTCGATCATGTGATGCCCCGGTCACGGGGGGGCCGCGACACCTGGCTCAACCTTGTAGCGGCCTGCACCTCATGCAACAACAAGAAGGGCAATCGCACGCCCGAAGAGGCGCACATGTCCCTGCGGCGTAAGCCATTCCGTCCCAGCCATGTCATGTTCATTCGGGACTACGTGGGCAATCTCGACGATACTTGGAAGCCGTATCTCTTCCTGGCCTGACGCTCTATGGGGTGTGGTTGTCAAGCACAATCTCACACTGTCGCGGCCATCATCGTCGGGTTTGGGGAATTAGGCCACATCAGTGTGGCTCCAATATCATATCAGCAACCGCCAACCCCAGGCGGCGTTTGTCGGCACTGCCGTTGAGGTTATGCGGGCAGAACATGAGAGGTGTGTGTAGCGTGATCACGGTGTAATCAGAGGGGTTGAGGGAGGCGTCAAAGCATAGCCACAGCGTTCCGTCGGCGTCAACTTTTGCCGTATGAGTGACTGGTTCGTTGCCAGCGGATATCGAAAGGTCCTGCGGCTTCGCATCGGGTGCTAATGCCACGATTTGAAGGGCGATATGGGCGTGGTGCCCCGTATACGGGATTAAGATTTTCGGACGCGGATTGGGACCTGACCAGCGAAAAGGACGGTCGCCGTGTTCCAGTTGGTGCCAGTCCAAGCCCCTGGGGTCGTCCGATTGCTTGATGACGGTTCGTTCTGTCAGCGGCTGAAGAGGAGGCAGGCTGATTCCTTTACTCCGGCGGTTGGATTGAAAAAGCTGCCCTTTCTCATAGATGGCGTAGTCGTCCGAGTATTGCATAGCCATGAAGTGGCCTTCGCGCTTGGAGGTATCAATGATGCGCTGCACACGTTCCTCCGAGTCCTCATCAAAGGATGCAAGGATGGCATGTTGCTCATCGGCGTTCGGGCGCAAATACGACAGATAGCGATGGCCTGCTCCGAACTTGTGGACAGTTATGCGTCCTGTGGAAGCAAAGCGCAGCCCGGCACGCACCGCGCGCAGTAATAAATCCACATCGACCGGCATGGCGATGGCGTGAGGGTCGGGCCATGTCCCGATCCGACGAATCACCTTGCGCCGGTGGGCTATGGAAGACGGTGGGAAAAAATGGTGACGCGCGGCGTCGGTATGCTCAAAAAGGCCCGTGATGTAATAAACGTCGCTATCGGCTGGACCATGAAAAATACAGCCGCTAATGGCAAAATCGGGCTTGTCTGACTCAATTACCGCAGCCAGGCGTTCCAGGTGATCGGGTGCCCAGATGTCATCGTGGCCGAGGTAGCAAATCCAGCGTCCTCGTGCCTGGCTCAGACCTTCATTATTGGGAAAGCTCTGGCTACCCTGGTTCGTTGCCAGATTGATCCAGCGTATGTTTGTAGATTTGAAAGAGCGAACGACCTGCTCCGTCTCGTCGGTGCAACCGTCTCCCACTACCAGCAACTCGAAATCCGAGCAGGTTTGCTGCAGGACGGATTCAATGGTAGGAATAAGGTGGCGACCACGGTTATACGTGGCTAGAATGATGGAGAAAAGCGGTCTACGAAGCATCGAAAGAGTAGGGCATTCTTGGATCATTCCACGGAAGCCTCCACTTGTCCGGGGCATCTGGCTTGTACACTTGCGTCGGCATATTGAGGAAGAACGCCCATTCGGTTCCTGTATTACGCACCCCGTGGATGACGAACGGCGGAAGGTCAAACAGACCAGGCTGTTGCTCGCCTACCTGGAAGACATTCAACCTGTTCATCGTTGGGCTATCCGGACGGATATCGTAGAGAATGACATCAAAGCATCCGCTCGTAAATACCAACCTGTCGTGTTGGTACCGATGATACACCCACGCTCGAATAGATCCCGGTGCCGCGACAACCTGATAGACGTGAACGATGTCTTCCACCGGTGCGTCGCGTGTCGTCAATAACTCGAACAGATGGCCTCGCGGATCGGCATTGGCGGTCAATTCGGTGGCGATGACCCCATCAATGACGCCTCCACCAGACACTGGGTCGATGACACGCCCTGTGCGTGGCGGTGGTTGGGGGTGATCGGGCATAAAGTCATCCAGACTGAGTTGGGTAACACAAAGGGGAGGAGGCATGGAGGGGGACTTATCTGGAGGGGTACGATCTGGGTGTAAGTGATAGGCCAATCAGCACGAGGTTGGGCGTCAACGACCTGAGATCGTTCCCGGGTTCGTATGATTCAGCGGTAAGCTGTAGCACGGAAAGGCAGTGTCGCAGCCAGCTTCCCATCACGAAACGAAAAGGTACATTGCGTAATCCCTAAAAAACAAGCTTAAACCACGTTCACCGTAATCGTCGGGGTAGGGTTGGAGCCGTCCTCGCGGTCGAAATCACTGTCGGGCTGGGTGTTGCCTGCGGTGTCGGTGGCGCGGATGCGGATGGTGTGCTCACCCGGTGTGGCGTCCCAGCGCAGGTCCCATTTTACCCAGACGGACGGAAATGGAAAGGCAAGGCCGTCGGCAACTTGCTGGGCTTGTGAGAGGCGCGGCGTGGTGTCTAGCAATTCGTCTAACGGGATGATACGGGCGGATTGGAACGGTGCATCGTCGATGGAAACTTCGACCGTGGCGATGGCTCCGAAGCCGCTCACAGCGAAGCCGGTGATGCGCACGGTGCCCTCGGACAGTTCCTGGTTGAAGACCGGATTGGTGATTTTGCTCGCCACGCGGATCACGCCGTCGTCCACGTAGCCGAGCACCTGCTGGTAGGTGCCGAATTCGGTGTCGCTATCGGTGGCTTCGATGCGGGTGATCCACTTGACGTTTTTGTAGCCATAGCCGTCGTAGACGAACAGACGCACGGGCCGTCCGTGTTCGCGGGTCAACGGCTGGCCGTCCATGTGGGTGACGAGCATCGGCTCGAATTCGTCCGGTCCAAATTCGCGGTAGACATCGTCCAGCGTGAGGTTGTTTGTGAAGCCGTCGCTGCCGAAAATGCGCAGGCGGCGCGTATTGCTCTGGTCGATGCCCGCCCGGTCGAGGAATATGCGGAGTGGGATGCCGGTCCACAGCGTCGTGCCGATGAGGCCGGGAAATTCGTTGTCATCGGTGACGCAGCGCATCGTCTTGAGCAGTGTGATGGCGTTGTCGGTTTCGGCTTCCAGATCACTCAGCGTCAGCGTCAGCGGTGTATCCACCAGCCCGTCAATGTCGAGCGTCCAGGCATTCGGGTCGAGATCCGGCATCTGCCAGCCTCCGATGGCGGCTTCGGCCCCGTTTTCGACATAGAAGCCGCCTTCCGACGGAGCCACATCGGGCGGGGAGAGGAAGGGTACATCAACTCCACTCGTGCGCGGCGTGACGGTGTTGGTGTCGCACCCGGCCCATGGCATGAGCACCA
>DATGCC010000453.1:0-7598 GCA_035312345.1 Rhodothermales bacterium | reverse complement strand
GCGCCATCTCAGCGATCCCACCCGCGTTGTCCGAGATCGGCCCGTAGGCGTCCACGGCAAGCTGAATGCCGGTCACCGAGAGCATACCCACAGCGGCGATGGCGATGCCGTACAGCCCGGCGAAGTAGGACGCGCCTACGATAGCGAGTGCCAGGATGACAGCCGGGATGCCTGTCGAGAACATACCCACGCCGAGGCCGGAAATGATGTTCGTCGCCGAACCTGTCACGCTCTGCTTGGCGATGCCGAGCACCGGGCGGTTGTGCGTGGAGGTGTAGTATTCGGTCACGAGGCCGATCAGTGTCCCCGCCACCAGACCGATGAGCACCGCCCAGAAGACACCCATCGACGTGTACTCCGTGAAGTCGCTTATGGGATTGCTAAACGTCCAGCTTTCCGGCAACATCCAGGTGATGATGAAATAGGAGAGCACGGCCATCAAGCCCGCCGCGCCAAACTCGCCAATGTTGAGCGCTTTCTGCGGGCTACCCCCTTCTTTCACTTTGACGAAGAACGATCCGGCTATAGAAACCAGGATGCCAACGGCAGCCAGCACGAGCGGTAGCACAACAGCCGCCAGCGGCCCCATCGTGCCCTCGGAGAAAATCGGATCGGCGATAAAGGCCGCGCCGAGTACCATCGTACCGATGATCGATCCGACGTAGCTCTCGAAGAGGTCAGCGCCCATACCTGCCACATCGCCCACGTTGTCGCCCACGTTGTCGGCAATTGTGGCAGGGTTGCGCGGGTCATCTTCGGGAATGCCTTCGTAGACCTTACCAGCAAGGTCGGCTCCCACATCAGCTGCTTTGGTATAAATACCACCACCTACACGGGCGAAAAGCGCGATGGACGATGCGCCGAGCGAGAAGCCGGAGATCACATTGATGACACGCATCGTATTCCACTCCAGCCCGCTATACACAATGAAGAGCACGCTCAACCCGAGCACACCGAGGCCAACCACGCTCAGCCCCATTACCAGACCGCCCGAGAACGCCACGTTGAGCGCCGGGCCGAGGCCCGTCCGTGCCGCATTGGTCGTGCGGACGTTGGCTTTGGTAGCCACCGTCATGCCGATAAAGCCCGCCAACCCGGAGCACAGCGCGCCGACAATGAAGGACACCGCGATCAACGGCGAAGAAATAGTGAGGCCCTCAGCATTCACCCGTCCGCCTGTGTTGGCAAAGCCCAGCACCACGGCTACGGCCAGCACAAAAATGATGAGCACGCGGTATTCACGGCGCAGAAAGGCCCGCGCACCATCAGCAATGTTGGCGGCTATCTCGGCCATCTCTGCGGTGCCCACCTCCTGCTTGGTCACCCACTGGGTGCGGATGAAGGCGTAAGCGAGCGCCAGTACCCCGGCAACCGGGACCAGATAAGTTAATAGCGTAATATCCATGGAAACAGCTTTTCCTTTGTGTATCGATAAGGGATGATGCAGCCAGAAGCGTCTAAAACTAGGAACGGCATCGCTGCCTTGACAGCGCTTAACGCATTATTCAACCGGGGGAAGGGCCAATAGAGAAGCGCGAAGGGGACTTCGTCAAAAACTCTTTTCCTGCGCTCCCTCCCCGTCTCGACTTTGCTCTCAATTAAACCGATTCATCGCGGTGGTGATACCGTCGGTGACAAACGTGATGGAAGCGTCGCGAGCGCGGGCAATAGTTTCGTCCATGAGCGGCTGCTCATCCGCCGTGAAGGGCGAGAGGACATAATCGGACTGCCGACCGCGAGAGAAGTCGCTACCGATGCCAATGCGAAGACGGGGAAAATCGTCGGTGCCGAGGGCGTCGATGATGTCCTGCGTGCCATTGTGCCCACCGGCACTGCCGCGCTGCCGCAGCCGGAGCTTGCCCGACTCCAAGTTGATATCATCCACGATGATGAGGAGATCCTGCGGCGACAGACTGAAACGCTGCACGAGGTTTTTCACCGTCGCGCCGCTGCGATTCATGTACCGCAACGGCTTGACGAGCGTAATGGAACGCCCCCGCACGCGGCCCTCCGCGACAAACGCATCGGCCCGGCCATCATGTGAGAAACCATCAACGCGGGCTTTCTCGGCCAGTGCGTCTATCACCATGAAGCCGACGTTATGGCGCGTGTCCTCGTACTCGGCTCCGGGATTGCCCAGACCAATGATGAGTCGATTGCTACCAGCCATAACGACAGGAGGGTTGGAAGTAGGGAATCGAAGAAGTGATCTGAACCAGGTCCCGATTCCCATAATCCCAAGCCAGCCTATGCTTCTTCCTCGTCCTCTTCGCCGCCTTCGGCTTCTTCGCCTTCCTCGCCTTCGAGCACTTCGCCTTCCTCGCCTTCGAGCAGAATGCCTTCTTCTTCCTCGACGACTTCCTCAGCACGCGGCGGTACCACGGCGACGAGCGTCTGGCGATCCAGGGCATGAATCTCGATGTCTTCGAGATCGAGGTCACTTACGTGCAGCGCCTCGTTCACGTTAAGGCCGCTCACATCCACATCAATGTGCGAAGGGATGTCTTTGGGCAGGCAACTGATCTCCAGTTCCGTGACGGCATAGTTGGTCACGCCGCCCTCGGTTTGCCCGATGGGCGTACCGAGATACTTAATCGGCACGGTCAGCGTGATCTTCTCGCCCGCCTGCAGGACCTGGAAGTCAACGTGTATGGGCCGGTCTGTGACAGGGTGAAAAACGAGATCCTTGATGATACAGTCCCACGAATCGCCATCCATCGCCACATTCACGAGGTGCGTTTCGTTGGTGTAGATGAGCGGCTTGAGGCTCTTTTCCGTGACCTGAAACACCACGGGATCCACATGGCGACCGTAGAGCACGCAGGGCACGTTGCCTTCACGGCGCACGGCGCGTGCTCCTTTTTTCTTTACGTCGCGCGATGTTGCTTCGAGGGTAATTACGTCCATCGTATTGAATGTGTGTTGGTGGCTGCCCGCGTTCCTGCGGCAGGGCTAAAAAGAATGCTCAAGCGTCGTTGAAGAGCGTCGAAATAGACTCATCGGTGTAAATGCGCCCGATGGCGTCGGCGAAAATTTCGTCCACACTAACGACCTCGATTTTGTCTGAAGGCCGTTTGAGCGGGATGGTGTCGGTCACCACCAGTTTGCTCAACGCCGACGCCTCAATGCGCTCGTAGGCCGGGCCAGAGAGCAACGGATGCGTGCAGGCAGCCATGATCTCCATCGCCCCGGCATCGCGTAGCGCGTTAGCGGCGTTGGTCAGCGTCCCGGCAGTGTCGATGATGTCATCAATCAGCAGCACGTTCTTGCCTTTAACCTCCCCGATGATGTTGACAACTTCCGCCTCGTTCTGATGCGGCCGTCGCTTGTCGATCACGGCGAGGTCGGCACGCAGGCGTTTCGAGTATGCCCGTGCGATCTTGATGGCTCCGACGTCGGGTGCTACAACCACCAGATTGGACAAGTCCATCCTGTTGGTAAAGTAGTCCGCAAAAACGCCAGATCCGTAGAGATGATCCACCGGAACATCGAAGAAACCCTGAATTTGCGCCGCGTGCAGATCCATGGTAAGGAGCCGATCAATGCCCGCCGTAGTCAGCATATTCGCCATCAGCTTGGCTGCAATCGAGACGCGGGGCTGGTCTTTGCGCTCCTGCCGGGCATACCCAAAATAGGGCATCACCGCTGTGATACGGGCTGCCGAAGCGCGTTTGGCCGCATCAATCAGCAGAAACAACTCCATGTAGTTGTCGCTGTAGGGATACGTACTCTGGATGATGAAGACATCAGCCCCGCGAATCGACTCTTCATAGCGAACGTAGATCTCGCCGTCCGAGAAATTTTTAACAGTCACCTTGCCAAGATGCTGCCCATACGCATGGGCGATACGTTCGGCTAGCTCAGGGTTGGAGCGTCCTGCAAAAAGGCTGATGGGAAATTCCCTGGGCAAGGTATGCATGCGTTCGGATTTTCGATTTCGATTTTCGATTTTCGATTGCTCCAGGGCAGGATCATCCAAAATCAAAAATCCGTAATCCAAAATGGATAGGGTTGCCCGGGGAGGATTCGAACCTCCACCGACGGCTCCAAAGGCCGCTGTCCTGCCATTAGACGACCGGGCAAAAGGTTGGTTAAAATAGCGAAGCCTCTCAGCGAAGTCAACGCGGCAGGCGACCAGTCCTTCCCGGCACGGCTCGTTTTACACGAGTTTCGCAAAGGCTTGACAGTTTCTGTATATCGTCATCGTGCTCCGCCCCCTTGTTCTCTGCCGAGAATCCTGTATCTTCGGGTTGGTTAAGCTGTTAGCTTTCAGCTATTAGCTGTCAGTCTCTTATCCAAAAACCGAAAGCTGATAGCTGACGGCTTGTAGCTGTATCTTCAATCATGGACGCAAACATTCTCGGTTGGATCGCAGGGATTGGTATCCCCCTGGCGTACGTGCTGGGTGTGCTCAGTGCGCTGGATGCCGTTATGAAGACACGCACGGCGCAGGGCGCGACGGCCTGGGTGCTCGCACTTTCGACCATCCCTTTTGTCTCGTTGCCCTTCTACTGGGTTTTCGGGCGGGTCAAGTTTGACGGGTACGCCCAGGCCCTGCGTGACTTCGACCTGGAAGTGAAACGCCGCCTTAAGGAGGCCCGCGAAGATCTCCTGGCCGAGGTGCTGGTGCATCCAGAGGAAGAGGAAGACCTTCGCTCCCGTAGCGAACTACAGGGGTTCCGCGACCTTGCCACCGTTCCGTTCACCGAAGGCAATGGCGTCCGCCTATTGATTGACGGCATCTCCACGTTCAACGCCATCTTCAAAGGGATCGACACGGCACAGTCGTATGTTCTGGCGCAGTTCTACATTATCCGCGACGACGACATTGGCCGCCAGTTTAAGCAGAAATTGATTGCGGCGGTCCAACGCGGCGTGCAGGTGTACTTGATCTACGACGAGGTGGGCTGCTATAAGCTGGCCCGTTCCTACCTGCGCGATCTCAAAGCTGCGGGTGTTCAGGTATCCAACTTTAGCGGCAAACGAAGCTGGCTGGGACGCTTCCGGCTCAATTTCCGCAACCATCGCAAAATTGTGGTAGTGGATGGCAAGAAGGGCTATGTAGGCGGCCTCAACGTGGGCGACGAATACCTGGGACGTGATCCTAAAATAAGCCCATGGCGCGACACCCACCTCGCCGTCGAAGGCCCTGCTGTGCAGGGCTTGCAGTTTTCTTTCCTGCGCGACTGGTATTATGGCCTCCAGGAAATACCGGAAGTGAGTTGGGACTTCACGACGCACGAGAAAAACCAGCCGGCCCTCGTGCTGGCCTCCAGCCCGGCCGACACGCTGGAAACATGTAGCCTGCTCTACGCCCATGCTATCGAAAGTGCCGAGGAGCGCGTCTGGATCGCCACGCCCTACTTCGTGCCGGATGGTCTGGTGCTTGGCGCGCTTCAACTGGCCGCTTTACGCGGCGTCGATGTGCGCATCCTGATGCCCCGAGAGAGCGACAGTGTGCTTTTCAAATTCGTACCGTATGCCTATCTCCCCGACGTAGAGCACGCTGGCGTGAAGGTGTATCTCTACGAGAAAGGCTTTATGCACCAGAAGGTGCTGCTCGTCGACGACGACTATGCCACCGTCGGCACCGCCAACTTCGACAACCGTTCGTTTCGGCTCAACTTTGAGGTGACGTGTATGGTCAACGATGCAGCCTTTTGCGCCGAGGTGGCTGCCATGCTCCAGCACGACCTGCATCACGCCACGCAACTCACCGGAGAGGATCTGGACGACCGCTCGCTGGCCTTTCGCTTTGCCACCCAGACGACGCGGTTGTTGGCTCCCGTGCTTTAAGGCGGACAGATTCATGGCATGCCCGGACGCTCAATAAAACCGTTAGGGAACTTCGCACCCAGGTCACGCAAAAAGGCCGCTTCTGCACTATCTGCAGGAGCCTCTCCATTCTTACAACCATCCTCCAGATGCGCCGCCTCATGGACCAGAATGGCAGCCAATTCGGAGGATAAGCGTAGCTGGGGACTACTGTCTCCACCCTGCCATACCAGTTCAGCCACCCGCACCTGGCAACTCCGGCATCGCGCCTGTCCTGTGACTTCCTTGTCGGGCTCAGGGTCTAAATCAAACGTCTCAACGTATTCTACGTTACGGATATTGTCGTACACAAAATCGCGCCACCCGGCACAGGCCAGCAGTGAATCGTGTTCCGCCCGTAGCCCCTCCGCACCACTGCACGAGCCCCCAAAACCCAGCGTGTCGCATCCGGTCATGGGTAGGGAAAGCAGTACCAAGCCTGAGAAAAGACATCCTACACCCACAGCATAATTCATCCATCGCTTGACACGTTTGCCCGCTTAATCATCGTTTCTGTTATAGATTCTACAAGAGATAGTAGCTCACCTACCCAATAAATAGCAAAATCTGGAAACCGCTTACGCTTCCTTGCCTCTATCCGAAACTTGATTTTAGCACAGCGGATATACGGCGCGCCTCGCTTTATCACCAGTCACTGACTTTTTTCTATGGCAACAGAACCGGCTATCGGTGTTATCGGCGGGATGGGGCCGTATGCAGGCCTCGACCTCGTCCGTAAGATTTTCGACCAGACGCGCGCCTCGCGGGATCAGGATCACCTGCCCGTGACGCTCCTTTCGTTTCCACACCGGATCCCCGACCGCAGCACCTTCCTTTTCGATGAGACGCAGCCGACGCCGATCCCTGCCCTCACCGACCTCGCCCGTCAGCTTGACGCGATGGGCGCTACGGTGGCGGGCATCCCCTGCAACACGGCCCACGCTCCTGCCATCTTTGGTGCCGTTTGCGAAGCCCTGGACGCCTCTGGTCACCAGATCCGGTTGCTCAACATGATCGAGGAAGCCGTACGCTTTGCCCGCGAGCAGATCCCAGGCCTGGAACGTATTGGTGTGCTCTCGACGCTGGCGGTCTACCGCCTGTGTATGTACCAGACCACAATTGAAGCCACAGGCTTCGAGGCGGTGATGCCGGATGAAGACGTCGAAATCAACCTGGTCAACCAGACCATCTTCGACGACACCTGGGGCATTAAGGCTAAAGCGAATCCCGTAACGACACAGGCGCGGCAGAACTTGCTAAAGGCCATTGCCCACCTGCGCGAAAAAGGAGCCGAAGCTGTCATCCTGGGCTGCACCGAGTTGCCACTCGCGATCTCCGAGCCAGAGGTCGACGGCGTGCTTATGATCGATCCAACGCGTGTGCTGGCCCGTGCCCTCATCCGTGAGACGTACCCGGATAAGTTGCTTTAGCGCACTTGAGGATAGCCCTTAATGAACGGACATAGGAAAGCGATACTCACAAGCATGGGAGCTTCTTTCTCAGAATCGCCCAAACTCCCATTCTCTCTTCCTTTTTTATCATAATCTACCCCCTGGCATGGCGTCCGCCACTCGCATCCTCCTGTTTCCTGTCCTGGCATCCTTGCTGCTAATCGGCATTGCTGCCTGCGACAACAATACGGATGGTCCGGTCCGCATCCGCGTGGTCCATGCGGCTTCAGCAACCGGCTCCATCGACTTCCTGGTCAACTTCGACGTGCTGGCCCGCAACCTTACCTATCGAGAAGCGGGAGCGTACGTTCAGATTGAGAGCGGGTTGAACTT
>DATGCC010000452.1:0-12640 GCA_035312345.1 Rhodothermales bacterium | reverse complement strand
AACGAACTGGCCCGCGACACCCGGCTCGGCGTGGTGCTCTTCGAGGAGCAGATTCCGCTCCGTCCCGCAGTGCGCGGCGCGTGCGAAATCCTCGGCCTCGACCCGCTGCACATCGCCAACGAAGGCCAGTTCCTCGCCATCCTCGCATCTGACTATGCCGACAAAGCACTAGAGATGATGCACAGCGTGCCGGGTGGTGAAGCAGCCGTTTTCATCGGTGAGATCCGCGAGGAGCCGCAACGGAGCGTCCTGGCCCGCAGTAGCTACGGCGGCACCCGCTACATCGACATGCTCGTCGGCGACCCGCTGCCGAGGATTTGTTGAGACGATAAGCGAGCAATCCGCCACATAATTCATGGTGTTGTCTTGCGTATTATAACGGAGAGCAATCAGCGGCCAACCGTAGCGGCTGGGCGTTTGCATGAAGCTACGGAATCGCCGACGTTGGAGCAACGCGAAAACCGTCTGGCGGTTGGTCGGCTGCATGGCGTTGATATTGTTCATGGCCTCCCCCTGATGCCTACCTTGTAGGTGTCAGAATCCACTCAACAGACCCAGGAGGAGCACCATGAACTTCTACACCGGTGTCCATGCATTTTACTGCGGCGTGGACCTCCATGCAAGCTCCATGTACCTCTGCCTCCTCGATGACCGAGGACAAACTCTACTCCACCAGAACATTCGCACTGAGCCACGAGCCTTCCTCCAGGCGCACCCTACCGCGAGGGGCTTGTCGTCGCCGTCAAATGCGTCTTCTGCTGATGGATCCATCAGCTAGATGGTACTGGCTCGCCGACCTCTGCCGAGACGAAGGCATCGACTTCATCCTCGGCCATGCGCTCTACATGAAGGCCGTCCATGGCGGCAAGACGAAGAACGACCGACAGGACGCCTACACGATTGCCGCGCTCGTACGGGGCGGCACCTTCCCGCTGGCCTATGCCTACCCGCCCGCCTGGCATCCGATACGGGACCTGGTGCGCCGCCGCAACCACCTCATGGCTCTCTGCAATCAGACGAATCTCTGTGATCACCTCGTGCGCCGCCCCGTAGAGTTCCCCCAACTACCGCTACTCAGTGAAAGATCAGCTTCCAACGCATCGGCTACCTCGATCCCATCGTGCGTCAGTACGTAGAACTGGACCTGGCCCACGTGGAAGCCTCCTCCGTCGGCCAAGCAACACCGTGCCTGCATCATGCAAGGGTCTTCGCAATCTTTACAGGCCTGTTGCTGCTCTACTCCATGTTCTTTTTGTCAGTCGTCCAGTGAGGAGCTTGAGCCAGGCCACTTGGGGTACCGGTGAACATCTTTCCAGCCTCTTCATCTCCTTTTAGCTGCCATTCATACCAGGCGGTAGCCACATTGGCGAACTCTCCTCCGTGAGGCTCTTGGAAGGTTCCACCATGGCCTACATCCATATTTGCCAAAAAAACCGGTACATGATTGATTCGCTGGAAATCATCCATGCCATTCTTGTAGGCGATATCAGATTCGCCACCCAACAGGTAGAGGGTAGGCGAATGCAGCTTTTCGAGGTGCTCTTTCTCGAGGGCGGGCATTCCTGGCATTCTACTTCCGGGACTTGGTAAAATGCCGCTGTTGAACACGCCGACGGTTGTAATCCGCGGGTCAGAGGCGACTTCAAGAGTCTGGAGGCCACCGCAGAACATCCCACTTACCGCGATATGCTCCGTGTCAATTTTACCGTAGTACGGGCTGTCGCTGTTGCTGTTTTCAGCAATGGCCCAGTCGATGGCGTCCAGCAGCTGAGAGGATGTAGATTTTTCTCTGGTCCTTTCACTCTCTTCGGGCATGGGCCCGATTGCTACGACTAGAAAACCATAGCAGGACACTTCATTTAGGAAGTTCACGTGTTCCCAGGGTGAGTTGGCACAGGCTCCATTGCCCCAAGAAACGATAGGAAGCTCGTTTCCCTTGCCAAAAACGCCTAGGTCTTTAGGACGAAACACCGTATGGGTGGGCAAGGTGCTTTCCGAAACCATTAATGCCTCGTATGGGCCGGTTCCGCCGTCTTCCACCGTTCGAGATGCTGTTTGCGCAAGAGCCGGCTGTAGGAAGCTGGCCCCGACGCACGTCAAGACCGCGAGGACCGCAGTCGGACTTTTTCTACGGAGAGCAAACATACTCGTGGGTCGATTAATCGGTGAGGGGAAAAGCGCAGCCGTTCCTGCAAAGCATAGCGGTTATTCGCCAAGGGAGCAATCCCACGGCTGGCGACGCTCATTCTTCAAACAACTGATAGGCTTTGCTGAGAAACTGAGGATACAGCGACTCACGGCGGGGCATGTTCAGGTAGAACAGGGCGATCATGTCGTTCGCAGGGTCAATGATGTACTGCGTACCAAACAGCCCGCCCCAGGCATACGCTGTGTTTGAGACCTCGGGAGCCGGTTTCTTCTGCGCACTGTAAAGCTCAAATCCGAGACCGAACTGGAAACCCTCACCGCCGGAGTTGACCTCAGGCAACCGGCTCACGGTTGTCATCTGTTCGATGGTCTCTGGTTGCAGGATGCGGTGACCATTGAATTCGCCTTTGTTGAGCAGCATCTGACAGAACTTAGCGTAATCCTCGATGGGGCCGTTGAGTCCGATCGCACCTTCCACGTAGGTCTGCTCGTCGCTGAGGGTCGCCTCGCTGAACCTGTTTGACGCGGGTTCCAGTTCTCCGTCAACGGCATTGTAAGCCTTCACGAAACGGTTGAGTGCAGCCGGATCGTCATAGTACCAGTCGGTATCGTCCATGCCGAGCGGGTCAAGCACCGTTTCTTGCACGTATTCCCGCAGTGGTTTACCCGAAATACGCTCGATCATGTAGCCGAGCATATTCGTGCTGATATGATAGTTCCATTCCGTTCCCGGATCAAAGCCCAGCGGGTCCGCTGCCAGGGCGAGCATCTCGTCTTCCAGGTATCGTGCTTCAGGATCACCGCCGAAACTGCGCTGTCCCCCTGGCGCCTCATCCGAGGTTGTGCTTTCGGAGTCTCGGGCTCGCTGCATTTCAGTCTGGCGGACCTGGCCGGCGAGGCCCGCATTCAGGCCTGAGGAGTGCGACATCAGGTGGGCAAACGTCATCGGTGATGTAACGGGGCGCGTCTCATAGGTCCCGTCTTCGTTGACAGAGGTCACCACCTGATCGGAAATTCCAGGAAAGTATTCCGAAACCGGGTCATCCACGGCCACCAGCCCCTGTTCCACGAGGGTCATAAACGCAACGGTTACCACCGCTTTGGTTTGGGAGAAGAGGATATAGTAGTCGTCAACGGTGGCAGGCACCCGGTTCTCGATATCCTTCCATCCGAATGCTTTGTGGTAGATCACATCCCCACCTTTGGCCACAAAGGCGGCAAGGCTACTGGCCTTCTTCTGGTCCACGAAAGACTGGAGCAGGGAATCCACACGAGCAACTTTAGCCGTGCTGGTGCCTGCCTCCTGCAGGTTTACATCGTAGTTAAACTGCTGGGGTGCGTCGGCAGTGTTCGTCTCCGCGCTGCACCCGGCCACCCCTATGGCGACAGCGAACAATGCGGCGTATGGGAGTATTCTCTTCATGTCTTTCGTGGTAAGTAGCTAAACCGGTGTATCCGGCATACAACAAGAGGCGGCAGCAATGCCGCCCCGGCTTTGATGATGCTTACGGTTGTCCGGGGTTCAGGTGTTCAGCAAAGAACTCCTCCAGGGCCGGCTCGGTAACGTCGAGCTGTTCGTTGTAGGCCACGCCGTGCCCGCCTTCCAGCTTCATGTATTTAATATCTGCTCCCGCAGCCTTCATCTTTTCAACGAAGTCTTCCGTCAACTCAGCGCGGACGACCCGGTCGTCGGTGCCCTGGATCAGGAACAGCGGCGGATGGTCGCCCACGATATACCCGATCGGCCACCACTCCTGTTTTGCCATCGGCACGTCGCGTCCCAGTTCAGTAGGAGGGGAACCGGCGGCCGCTACGTTGACCTGACTGGAATACGCGTTCCAGCCTTCGCCCCCAGGCCGGCCGTGTCGGAGACCATCGCCAGCATCATAGCCAGTTGAGCCCCTGCCGAGTGGCCATAGGCCCCGATTCGGTCGGGGTCAACCTGGTACTCATCGGCATGGGCGCGCAGCCAGCGAACGGCCGTCTTCACATCTTCAATACAAGCCGGAAACTCCGCTTCATCGATCAGCCGGTAGTTGATATTGACGGTTACGTAGCCTTGCTGCGCATAGTCGACCATCATTTTCTGGTAGACGTCAACCGACTTAGAGCCGCCTCTCCAGCCGCCGCCGTGCACGATCACCAGCGCCGGGCGCAGCTCACTCCCAAAGTTGGCCGGCATCGCTAGGTCGAGCTTCCATGCTTCACTATCGCCATCGCGGTAACGGATATCTTTCGTCACAGTAATTGTATGAAGCTCGGACTCGATCACCCTGTAAGAAGGATTGTTGATCGTTCGGTCTGTGGTGCTGCAAGAGACGGCAAGAGATGCTGCCCCGGCAAGTAGTAAGAGAGCGGTGAACCTCTGCAGAGCGAAGGTTGTAGACTTTTTCATAGGTTTCGTTGGTCGGTGAGGCATAACGATTTGCGATTCAGCCGCCCGAGGCGGCGCGACGTTTGCCGAAGCTATGGACGCGGCGACGGTCGGAACGACCAGGAACGCTCGCGCCGAGGGTCGGCCTGCAATGGCGGGTTCTGCGTTCACGGGATCCGAAGCGCCCCCGCCCACTCCCGCACGTCGAAGCCGCGCTCAACCGTGAGGCAGAGCCGGATGAGGTGGACACCGACCGACTTCATGCTCTGGGGCGACGACTCCATGTACCGGTGGGTCGGACTATTGATGTCCGGGAACAGCCCGCCACAATCCGGGCACGGCACGTAAGGCGCGACTGGCATGAGTTGAAGGCAGTGAACGCAAAACTACTGATTATCTGGACATGGTCCGAATAATACACGTGGTTACACAACACGCAAACATATGTACTGTAACGATTTCGGCCAAACGCTTGTGTCTTGTCCGGACAATGTCCAGATATGAACCTATTATTCAGACACACGGTCCGAATAATACACACGGTGGCAAAGCCAGGGTCTCTCTCCGTATTATCCATGATTCAGCGCTGAATAGCAAGCAACAAAAGCCTTACGCGCTTGCTCCATTCTGGCTACTGAGAAAAGCACGCAGGGCAGTATTGACGGCTTCCGGCTCTTCCACCGTAGACGTGTGCCCGGCTCCGGGGATAATGACCAGTTGCGAGCCCGGGATGCGCTCGTGCATCCGCTCGGACTTTGCCGGGACCGTCGCCACATCCTGATCGCCTACCACAATCAAGGTGGGCGTCTTGATCTGGTCCAGCATTTCGTAGACCCCCTCCCGGTAGATGACGCCTTCGGTAGCCCGCGTAATGCCGATGCGATGGTTGGCAATGAGCCGCTGCCGCCAGGCGACTTGCTCTTTGGCGCGGGCGGGATCGTTGAGGAATTTCTCGCCGAACATAATGGGCATGACCCGGCTGGCGACGGGCCGCAGGCCGAACCACCGTGCGATGAAGTTGAGCAGGCGGTACTTTTTTTGATTGGGTTCGGGGTCGGCAGAGGTCTCCAACAGCATGAGCGACTTGAGCAACCCGGGATAGTGAAGTGCCAGGCGCAGGCCCACGAAGCCGCCCATCGAAAGGCCCAGAAAATGGCAGGGCGCGCAGTCAAGGGTTTCGATGAGGGCCGCCGCGTCTTCGGTGAGGGTGTCCATGTCGTAGCCAGCAGCAGTGACTTCGCTACGGCCCTGCCCCCGAAAGTCGAAGGTGATGCAGCGGTAGTGATCCTGAAAGGCACGTACCTGGCTGGCAAACATGGCTCCGCTCCACAGCAGCCCATGTGCAAAGACGATGGTTTCGGAACCGGTACCCTGCTCCTCATAATAGATCTCTGCTCCATTCACACGCATCGTAGGCATAGGGTACCCTCTAGATTCATTCGAGCGATGGCCTTGAGGTTGTTCGATCCTGTCTGAACAGCAGACACCGTCGTGCCCGTTGCATAATGCAAGTTCTGGTCATGAAGCGCAAGCGGGTTATTCGTGATAGGTCGCCGTTTAATCAACCGTGCGCCACATGTGTACCACGGAGACAAACGCCTCGTCCATCTTGATGGCATACGGTTCGGTACCATAGGGACGAAATCCGCACGATTCGTAGAGCTGAAGGGCCGGGACGTTCGACGCCATGACCTTGAGTTGAACGACGCACGTACCGGGCGTTGACCGGGCCTGTGTGAGCACTTGCTCGACAAGCGCGCGTGCGATGCCCTGCCCTCTGAATGAGGGGAGCATGCACAGACCGAACAGGGAAGCTTTATGCCGGGTCCGTTCACGGCGTTCGAACCGGAGGCCCGCCACCCCTACGAGCCGGGCGTCGACGAATGCACCGTAGACCAGTTCGGCCGGATCGGGCTCATCAGAGACGCGGGCGGTCCACCAGGCCAGAGGAAGCGGTGCTCGCTCCGCTACGGTTGCCGTGAACCCCTCCGGCTCATCGGCATAGGTCTGGAGCATGAACGCCCGGTAGGCAGCAGCGTGTGCTGGCGTGAGGCGGCTGATGTGCATGGAGGGCAGATAGCCTTACGGCACGTGGTTCAAACGCGAAAACGAACGTATCTCAAAGGTACAAAAAATCGATCAGCCGATGCGAGATGCTGCTGGAAACGTTGCTGCCGGGCTATTGTGCGAAGTAAAAAGAGCCATCCCGAATCTAAATCACACCTCAACCGCTTCGCCGAGCAACGTAGCTGAGGTGCAATCCGTGATGCGCACGTCTACGTACTGGCCTTTCTCGAAGTGGTGCCGGTCGAAGACGACCATCTTGTTCGAGTCGGCGCGACCGCAAAGTTGTTCATCGCTCCGTTTGGAGGGGCCTTCGACCAATACCGTCTGCACGGTGCCGATGTCGCGCTGGTTGCTCGCCAGCGAGATGCGCGATTGCAACCCGATGATCTCGCTGAGACGGCGTTTTTTGGTTTCTTCCGGCACATCGTCCACGTATTTGCGGGCGGCGTAGGTATCGGGGCGCTCGGAGTACATGAACATGAAGGCATGGTCGTAGCGCACCTGCTCCATCAGCGAGAGGGTGTCCTGGTGCTCGTCCTCCGTCTCGCCACAGAAGCCTGCGATGATGTCCGTCGAGAGCGAGATGTCGGGGCAGATGGTACGGGTGCGGTCGATGAGCGCGAGGTATTCGTCGCGGGTGTAGGTGCGGCGCATCCGGTCCAGCACCTCGGTGTTGCCGTGCTGCACAGGCAGGTGGATGAAGTTGCACACGTTGGGCCGCTCGGCGTGGACGTGCAGCAGTTCGTCCGAGCAGTCTTTGGGATGGCTTGTTGAGTAACGGATGCGCAGGTTGGGCGAGAGCATGCTGATCCGATAGAGCAATTCGGCAAAGCTGACCGCTGTGCCATCCTGTTCGAAGTGGTACGAGTTAACGTTCTGGCCCAGCACGGTCACTTCCTTGTAGCCCTCGTCTACCAACTGCGCGCACTCAGCCAGAATACTGGTAGCCGGGCGGCTCCGCTCACGCCCCCGCGTAAACGGCACCACGCAGAATGCACACATGTTGTCGCAGCCGCGCATAATGGAGACAAACGCCGAGACGCCATTGGTGTCGTAACGGACGGGCGCGATGTCGGCATAGGTCTCCTCCCGCGAAAGCTGTACGTTGACCGCCGACTGCCCGGTTTCTTCGTTCAACCCCAGCAGGCGCGGCAGGTCGCGGTAGGCATCCGGCCCCACAACGAGGTCGACGAGTTGCTCTTGCTCCAGCAGCTTGTGCCGCAGGCGCTCCGCCATACAACCCAGCACGCCGATTTTGAGGTCGGCGTTGCGCTTGCGCTTGTGGGCACGGAAATGCCCGAGGCGGTGGCGCACCTTCTGCTCTGCATTCTCGCGGATAGCACAGGTGTTGAGCAGCACCACATCAGCAACATCCGGGTCGTGCGTGAGGCCAAAGCCGTTCTCACGCAGCACCGCCGCCACGATCTCGGAGTCCGAGACGTTCATCTGGCAGCCGTAGGTTTCTACATACACCTGGCGCGCACCAGGCGCTTCGCCCGCCGCCAGCTTCGGCGCATCAATATCGTCGAGAAGGTCGAGATCTTGGATAAGGTTCATAAGGCGCGGCGTGATGTGTGTCCGCATCAAATACAAAACAGGAAGGGAGCGATAAACGCAAGAAGCGCGCTGCGGTTCAACAGTAGCTGTTTGATAAGAATGAAGAAACGGGGAGCACCTTTTGCCTTTTCACACCGTTGTTCGGAGTGGATTATGCAGTCTGTTACTCTGTCTTTCCACCAGACCTGTAGGTATGATGACTTGCAAGCACGCCCTTCGATTCACGTTACTTGCCGCGCTGCTTTTCCTCATAGGTACGGTCGAGACGGCTCAGGCACAAGCCTTACCTATGTTTCGTGGCGGCCTGCGCCATGCGGGCGTCTATGAAGGACAACCCGTTGAACAGGGTAACCAGGTACGCTGGACCTTCCAGACCGATGGCCCTGTGCGCAGTACCCCTGCGCTTGTGGATGGCACCCTTTATGTAGGTAGCGGCGATGGGAAGCTCTATGCAATAGATGCCGCGACTGGAAACGAACAGTGGCGTTTTGAGACGCAGGGGGCCATCCATGCTTCGCCCGCCGTAGCCGATGGCCGGGTCTATGTTTCAAGCCGAGACCAGCACCTCTATGCAGTAGACGCACAGACAGGACGCAAAATATGGCAGTTTGCGATGGGCACAGATCTGCCATATGTCTGGGGTTTCGACATGTATCTGTCTTCGCCTACTGTGGTGGAAGGCCTTGTGTATGTGGGCAGCGGCGATGGGCATGTGTACGCTGTTAAAGGCGCAACGGGACAGGTCACGTGGTCGTTCGATGCAGGCGCACGCGTACGCTCTTCTCCGGCTTTTGCAGATGGCATAATCTACGTAGGCGCGATGAACGGACGCCTTTATGGCCTCGACGCAGCTACGGGTCAGCAAAAAATGGTCTTTAAAACGGAAGGAGCCTCGCTTGACCCCGCTGACTTTGGCTTCGACCGGCAGGCGGTGGTTTCCTCGCCTGCTGTTGATGGGGGTCGCATCTTTTTTGGCGGGCGCGATGGTTATCTGTATGCGGTGGACGCGCAGACGGGCCAGCAGCAATGGCAGTTCAATTATGAGGTTTCCTGGGTGCTCTCTTCACCCGCCGTGGCTGATGGTGCCGTATATGCAGGCACCTCCGACGGGCGTTTTGTAAATGCCCTCGACGCAGCTACCGGTGAAGAGCAGTGGCGCCTTGCCACCCCGAGCATCGTCTGGTCCTCCCCTTCAGTAGCCGGAGACCTGGTTTATTTCGGATGCGGCGACGGCTTTCTGTATGCGCTGGATCGCCAAACGGGAGAGGAGCAGTGGCGATTCAGAACGGGAGGAGGCGTCTATAGCTCACCCGTTATCGCGCAGGGCACGGTGTACGTAGGCAGTGATGACGGTGTGCTCTACGCCATCACCGATGGGCCGGAGGCACCAGCCATGCAGCCCACTTCCCACAGAGCTGTCTACTGGAGTGCCGATGCCTCCTACAAGTGGTTCCGAGCCGGGATGGACCAGTACATCCGTGACTATTTCGCCGCTGAAGGCTATGAGGTGCTAAATGATTCGAGCCTGGCGGGCTTCATGCAAAAACACCTTACAGACACCCAACCCAGCGTCGTCGTCTTCGCTACCAACCTGGTCCCAGCTACAGTGGTGGCAGATACCTCCGAGGCTGCCCTCCTGCGGCGCTACCTGAATGCAGGCGGCAAAGCCGTCTGGCTCGGTGCCACCCCGCTGGCCTTTGCGCAAGATCGGGCTACTGGACGGGTCACTGGTCTCGACTTTTCGATCCCCGAACGCATCCTGGGCATCCAGTATGGCGGCCCCGACACACGCGGCGTCGGCGGCTTTTATGGCGCTTCAGTAACCGACGATGGCAAGCGATGGGGGCTGCGCGGATGGTGGGTAGGCAACAATGCCCTTGCCCCAGAAGAAGTAACAACCGTATTGGCCCGGAATGAATATGGGCAGGCACAAGCCTGGGTCAAGAATTACAGGGGCTCGGAAGGCACTGGCCTCGTCCAACTCTGGCTCCCTAGAGATGCCCCTGCCGATCTGACTACCGTCAAGGCGGTAGCAGAATACGGTTTGAAATAGGGTTCAACGTCCGTATCAGCAAAAAGCTATCTTTTTAGCAGGCCATGTGCTAGCTTATGACGCAGGGTGGTCAGCCACCCCGGTTAGCTTTGGGCTGTTCCTCTCTTGCCTGCTCACTTCGACCACGATCAGCCATGCGCACCCTTCTACTCAGCTTCTTGCTCGCGTTCCTCGCCCTTCCCGCTGTTGCCCAGGATGACGCGGCCATGCGCCCCGACCCACTCACGCCGCAGGGCGAAAACCTGCAAACGCCCCCCACCTGGCACATCCGTCTCGATAGGCCCAACGACGACATCGTAATCGGAGCCGACAGCACCGCCGACATCTTCTTCGTCAACATGACGCCGGGCTGGCACGTCACCACCGGGCCTGCCGCTATTTTCTATCACCCTGCCAGCACAGCAGAAGGCACCTATCGCGCCGAAACGTTGATCCACCTCTTCGATCCCGGTCAGCGTAATGAAGCCTTCGGCCTGTTCGTGGGCGGATCGAACCTGGAAGAGGATGACATGACCTATGACTACTTCCTGATCCGCAACACCGGAGAGTTTCTGATCAAACGCCGCACCGGCAGCGAGACCAGCCTGATCCAGGACTGGACGAAGCACGACGCCATCCAAACCTACGGCCCCGACGCTGAAAGCTCCGTACCCAACACGCTGGCTGTCGTAGTTGGCGCAGAAAACGTGGACTTTCACATCAATGGCGAACAGGTAGCGAGCCACCCCCGCAGCCATATACACACGGATGGCTTCGTCGGCCTCCGCGTCAATCACGCGCTGAACCTCCACATCGAGGACTTCAAGGTGGAATAGGTGCTGGTTGACAGTTCCTGGTTTCAGGTTGGTAGTTTTGAACCGGCAACTAGAAACCATCAACCAGAAACCTGCTGCCGGGCGAGGAAACCGACGACGTATTTGCCGATCATGTCGAACTCCATATTGACGCGGGTGCCGGGTTGCCACGTTTGCACCGTCGTCTTCTCGAAGGTGTGCGGGATGATGGCGACCGTCAGTTCATGCTCGGCGAGCCGCGCCACGGTAAGGCTGATGCCATCGAGCGTGATGGAACCAACGGGAATCAGGTAGCGGGCAAACTGTTCGTCGAACCGCACACGGTAGAGCCAGTTGGTCTGCTCCTTCTCGACCGCCACGACTTCGCCTGTGGCATCCACGTGGCCCTGCACGAAGTGCCCGTCGAGCCGTCCGGTGGGTTGCATGGCCCGCTCCAGATTGACCGGCGTGCCTACCTTGAGCGCGCCGAACGTGGTCTTGCGCAACGTCTCTTCGATAGCGACGACCTCGAACGTATTGCCCTCGACCGCGACCACCGTCTGGCAGGCCCCGTTGACCGCCACGCTCTGATCTGGGCGTAGCTCTGGCGCAAACGTCGCTTCAATGGTTAGCCGCCGCCCGCCACCGAGTTCTTCGATGGCAGCGATGCGCCCGGTTTCTTCGATGATGCCTGTAAACATACCGCTTAAAAAATAGCTGAAAGATCGACGGTAAACCCGTTGAGTAAGGAGGATGGGATCATGCCCTCGCCAACCTCTCGGCTTGTCAGTTGGAAATGCTGTCCCTTGTTTTTGTACACTTCAATCTCCTTTGCCTTCGGGTCGATGATCCAGTATTCCTTGACGCCGTGGGCTTCATAGAGTCGCTTCTTGTCTTTGAGGTCATAGTACGCTGTGGAGGGGGAGAGAATCTCCATGATCAGATCCGGCGCGCCTTCAATTTTTTTCTCACCGATGATGCCAAGCCGGTCGCTGGCTATATAGATCAGGTCGGGCTGCGGTGTGTCCTCTTCGGAGAGAAAGACGTCGATGGGCGCGGGAATAACTTCGCCCAGACCTTGCTCCTCCACAAATTGCATAAGATTGAAAAGAAGCCGCGTCAGGATACGTTGATGATAGGGCGTCGGTGCGGGTGCCATAATCAGTTCTCCGCCGATGAGTTGATATGGTGCTCCTTCGGGAAGCTGGGCGTACTCCTCGTACGTGTATGCCTTTTTGGTGAGCGTTTCCATAATCTTCCTCATCTGGCTTCGTCTCGAAATAGGACGACGGTATACGGCGAAGGTTCAGTCTACCCTGTGCCGATAGCCTCGAAAAAGCAGATCGTCGCCGATGGTTTCCCACGAGTGCTCGGCAAAGGTCAGCGCCTCAGCCATTTTTTCGATACCCAGGTTACCCACCACGGGCACGCCTTGCCCGATGAGCTTGGGAGCCACGAAGGCAAAGTAGCGATCCACGAGATCCTGCTCCCAAAGCGCCGTAGCAAGGCCCGGCCCGGCTTCCACCAGCAGTGATTGCAGAGGGTTACCATCCTGCCCGCCTTCACGGCCCAGCCAATCGAGCAACGCATCCAGATCGAGATGACCGTTGGTTTCCGGAAGCCGCACCACGCGCCCACCGGCGGTTTGCAGCGCATCTGCATATGAGG
>DATGCC010000451.1:0-11421 GCA_035312345.1 Rhodothermales bacterium | reverse complement strand
AATACGCGGGTCTGGATGGCACCGTCGTTTGGGATATGAGCTTCGTGGGAGGTGCGCCATGAAAACGCTCCTGTACCTCATAGTTTTGATCTTCCTGCTGTGGCCGAATAAACCCGCACATGCCCAGGAGTACGGCATCCGCGCCGACTGGATAGCGGCCTACGAGGCACGTCGTGACTCCTTGATCGACTTTTATGCAGATCAAATAGACCCCACCGACCGCTCGCAGGGCGGATACATGCAGGTGGCCGCCGACCTGTATCGCGGGCAGGATCTCGACTGGGCCATGGCCCGGCTCGACACGCTGATGCAGGATTCACGCGGCGATATGTTCTGGATGTACCCGATGACGCTGGTCAACTTTGTTGGCAAAGACGTGTTGCCTGCCGAGTATCGTCATCGCCTGCGCGATCTCTGGCGCACCTACACGCCGTACCGGGGCGACACCGAGAACCACTGGGCGATGTATTATGCCTCGCTCTACTTGATGACACAGTTGTATCCGGATGAGCCGGGCAAAAGCTGGTACACCGGCAAAAGCTCTGAAGAGAATCACGCCGAGGCGCGAGACTACCTCATCGCGTGGATGGACCTGACGACGACAAAAGGCCAGGGCGAATTCGACTCGCCAGGCTACATGAGCTTCTACGTCGCGCCGATGGCCTTGCTCTATGCCTTCGCTGACGACCCGGCCATGCGCCTTCGTGCCCACATGATGCTGGATTATCTGCTGGCCGATTTCGCCGTGGACAACCTCGATGGGCTATACGTGGGCGGGCACAGCCGCATCTACCCCGATCCTTTGCTCCATCGCTGGGCCGACAATAGTAGCAGCTTTGCCTGGATGCTCTTCGGCAACACCCCATTCCGGCCACGCGGAGAGTCGATGATTCTGGCGATCAGCGGGTACGAGCCGCCGGAGGTGCTCTACCACATCGGCACGGATCGGGCAGAGTCGTATCTGCACAAAGAATTGAAGCGCACGCGGCACCGCATTCGGCACAGCACCATCAAGAACGCACCCGTCTACAAGACCACCTACATGCGTCCCGAATACGCCGTGGCATCCATGCAGGGCGGCTTGCTACAGCCGATCCAGCAACACACCTGGGAAGTGCTATGGGCCGTCGACGACGTGAAGGAAGGCAACAACCTGTTCTTCACGGTCCACCCCTACGCCGACGCCTACGAACTGACTATGTATTTTCCAGAAGAGTGGGAGATTTTGGTTGAGGGCGTAACGAAGTCGAAATCGACCTACAACTCGTGGGACAAGTGGACGGGTGGCTCGCCGTTCGAGCAGGTCGTTCAGCACAAAGACGCCGTCATCGCGCTCTACAATATCGAGCCCGGCACGCGCTTCCCGCACATCGGCGGCTTCTTCTCGAAGAACCTCGTGGGCCTGGAAGAAGACGACTCCGGCTGGATCTTCGCCCGTGGTGGCGATGCGCTCATCGCTTATTACCCACTGGCTCCCTACGAGTGGATGGATGAGGCCGACGGCAACCGTCGCCTGCATAGCACCTCGCTGAAGAATGGGGCCGTCGTGCAGGTTGCTCCGGCTGCTGATTACGACTCGTTTGACGCATTCAAAGAAGCGGTGCGAACGCTGCCACTGGAAAGCGCAATAGAACCCTTGCCATCCGTAACGTTCACCACGCTGGATGGCACCACCATGCAGACCACCTACGATGAGACGCCGCAGATCAACGGAAAAGATGTGGACTACGAAGGTTGGCAGCTTTTCGACGGGCCGTTTCTACAGGCCGAAAAAGGCAGCCGTCAACTCGAAATGACCCACGGCAAGCTGCATCGCCTGCTGGATTTTAACACACTGACGATCAAGGACTGGGTGGAGGAATAACGACAACCATGCTTAAAAGCATCAACATAGCCGCATGCCTCCTGCTGCTTTTTGTGGGGACAGCCGCCGCGCAGGATGCGGTGTTGTACGCGGGCCTCATCAAGTCGAAGGGCTACGTCGTCGGCTCGCCACTCTCGGCCAGCGGGTTGCACCGCTACGACGGCGACACAACCTGGACGCACATTGGTTGGAACCACCCGCGCATCAGCGCTGTCGCCGCCGACCCGACCGATTCGGACGTGCTCTACCTCGCCGCAGGCAATGGCGTCTTGCGCAGCCGGGACGGTGGGGAGTCGTGGGTCATTACCACCGATTGGCGCGTGACAGAATTGCAGGGCATCGCTGTAGACCCGAATGCGCCGGATCATGTCTATATGTCCTCGGCCTATGGCGTCTGGCGCACCGAGGATGGCGGCGAGACGTGGACGGAATCCAACGAAGGCTTCGCTGAGAAATACACGCAGAAAGTCCTGGTAGACCGAACACAAACCGGACGTTTGCTGGCGGCTACCGATGGCGGCGTCTACGTCTCGGAGAACGGCGCGAAATCGTGGTCGCTGGCGGGGGCCGAAGGCAGTCACATCAACGACATTCAGCAGGGCGAGAGCGATCCGAATAACTGGCTCGCCGCTACCCGCGATGAGGGCGTACTGCTTTCCAGCGACAACGGCAAGACGTGGCGTTTTGCAAAAGGCAACATCGGCAAGACTACCATGCATGCTGTAGCCATTGATCCATTCGATGCACAAAACATGGCAGCGGTCGGCTGGAAGACAGGTGTGTACGTCTCCACCAATGGCGGCAAATCATGGAAGCAGCACCAGAAAGGGCTGCCGATTCCCGACTTCTACGAGGTTGTTTTTGACGCCAACGTGCCCGGTCGTCTCTGGGCTGCCACGCTGGAGGAAGGCATCTTCCACTCCGATGATATGGGGCACAGTTGGGACTACGCCGGGCTGTACGGGACGGTCGTGTTCGATATGGTTTTCATCGATCAGACAGGAGGGACGCCATGAAGAAACATATGCAATATATCAAGCAAACATGGCTAGCCACACTGCTGCTGCTGGGGTGCTTGTCACCCGCCTATGCGCAAGACTACGAGCCGCTCACCCGCGCCGAGCAGGTGGCTGCCTACCAGGCCCGCGCCGATTCGGTGATCGACTTCTATGCCGCGCAGGTCCCACCGGATGACCTGGCGCGCGGTGGCTATTTCCAGGTGGCGGCAAACCTGCGGCATGGGCAAAACAGGGACTGGGTGCTGGCCCGGCTCGATTCGCTGATGCTGGCCCCCCGCGGCGACATGTTCTGGATGTTTCCGTTCGTCACAGCTTATTTCGAGGGCCGGGACAAGCTGCCGGACGACTACCTGGCGCGGCTCCGCGATCAGTGGCGCATATACATGCCCTATCGAGGCGATACCGAAAACCACTGGGCGCTCTATTATGCCACGCTTTACCTGATGGCTGAGGCGAATCCGGGTGAGCCGGGCGAGACGTGGTACACGGGCAAAAGCTCAGAAGAGAATATGGCCGAAGCGAAAGAGTACCTGATCTCGTGGATGGACCTGACGACGACCATCGGACAGGGCGAGTACGATTCGTCGCACTACCTCAAGGTTTTTGCGGCACCGATGGCGTTGCTCTATGCCCATGCGCAGGATCCAGAATTGAAACTGCGGGCGCAGATGATGCTCGACTACATCATCGCCGACTACGCCGTGGACAACCTGAACGGCATTTATACGGGGGCGCACAGCCGCCTCTACGAGCGAGAAGTCGTTGCGCCGTACATCAGCCCGGCGGCGCGGTTTGGCTGGTTGCTGTGGGGGCAGGGGCCGTTCGCGCCCAGCGGAGAGTCGTACATCCTAGCTGTCAGCGGCTACACGCCGCCGGAAATCCTGCACCACATCGCCACAGATCGGTCGAAACCGTACACGCAGAAGGAGAAAAAGCGCACGCGGCACCGCATCCGCAACAGCGCCCTCAAGAACGCGCCCGTCTATAAGGCCACCCACATGCGGCCTGAGTATGCACTGGGCTTCAGTCAGGGCGGCCTGCTCCAGCCTATCCAGCAGCAGACATGGAGCCTGATCTGGAGCGTTGATAATCCGGACCGCGAGACGCACAACACGTTCTTCGGCCTGCATCCCTACTCGTCGCCGCGAGAGGGAACGATGTATTTCGCCGAGCACTGGGATACCATCACCGAGTTCATCGTGCGCTCGAAGACCGAATACGACTCGCCGGATAAATGGACGGGCGGCTCACCCTTTGAGCAAGTGTATCAGGAAGGCGATGCGCTCATTGCCCTCTACAACATCGCGCCCGGCACGCGCTTCCCGCACATCAGTGCCTTCTTCTCGCGGGATCTGTCCGAGCGTGAAGAAGACGATTCCGGCTGGATCTTCGCCCGCGGCGGCGACGCGCTCATTGCCTACTATCCGATGGCTCCCACCGAATGGCAGCAAGAAGAATCGGGTGACTGGCGCTTACACAGTCCCCACCTGAAAAACGGAGCGGTGGTGCAGACGACCCCGGCCTCGGCCTACGACTCGTTCGACGCTTTCAAAGAAGCCGTACGCGCCTTGCCACTGGAAACGGAAACCGAACCCACGCCTCACGTCCGCTTTACCACGCTGGACGGCACCGTCCTCGAAGCCACCTACGGCGAAGCGCCCGTTGTCGATGGCGAGGCGGTGGACTATGACGAATGGAAGCTGTTCGATGGGCCGTTTCTGTACGCCGAGCGGGATAGCCGCAAACTCGAAATACGCTACGGTGCGATGCGCCGCCTGCTCGACTTTAACACCCTCACGATCACCGAATGGGTAGAGTCTGCTGATGAGGAGACGATGCCCGTCGGCAGCCATTGACCCTACACCTTTTTAACCAGATAGCACCATGAACAACGACCTGTTTCAAAGCGAGTATCCGGTATCGGATGAAAAAGTGCAGTTCTTTCGCGAGAACGGCTATGTGCGTTTCGACGATGTGCTCAGCGAAGAAGAACTCGAAGTGGCCCGCGCCGGGATGGACAAGGCCCGCGCCGAGCGCAAAGGCTTCGCCCGCGACCTCGCTGGCGGCGATGGCGGTGGCGACGGCATGGCCAAGCGCGACCTGATCCTTCAGATGGTCAATCTCTGGGAGAATTATCCCGAGATCAAAGAATACATCTTCGGCGGGCGTGTTGCGAAGATGGCGCAGCGGCTGGCTGGCGGCGGCGACATCCACCTGTACCATGACCAGGCACTCGTCAAGGAGCCGGGGCCGAGCGCACCCTCGCCGTGGCATCAGGATCAGCCCTACTGGCCGTCGAAAGAGCCTGGCATGTTTTCCTGCTGGATGGCCCTTGACGATGTGACCATTGAGCGCGGCTGCATGCAGTTCATCCCAGGCTCGCACAAGTGGGGCGAGTATCCGCCGATCTCGTTCAAGGGCGATGGGCCGGCGCTGAAAGACTACATGAATGAGGAGCAACTGGCGCAGTGGAACCCGGTGCCGGTCGAGTTAAAGGCCGGAAGTTGTACCTTCCACCACGGTCTCACTTTTCACTTTACCAACGCCAACACCACCGACCACATTCGTCGGGCGCTCGTCGCTATCTTCATCCCCGAAGGCATCACCTACGCCGCCGAGGACAAGATGGACAACCAGTTCACCGACACGATCACCAGCAAGAAAGGCGAAATCCTGCGCGGCACACGTTTTCCGCAACTGGCATGAGCGCCTGAAACATGATGCGTGAAACGTGAGGGTGCCGATAGAAATGCCACATCATAGACACCCTTATGTTTTGCGAATTATGTTTTAAACCCACAGATCAAGTAACAGCATCACGATGTCTTACCGCACCAACATATTCACGAAGTGATTCAACTCAACCACGACATAACACCTGCCTCGCTGGCTCCCAAGATTGAGCGTCTATGGGACCTCTCGGCAGCAAAGATCAACGCCATTGAGGCAGGTTTTGACGCAACGCAGGGCGCTCCGGTCTACACCGTCGAAGGCCAGTACACCACGCGTGGCTGGACGGAATGGACGCAGGGCTTCCAGTTCGGCGCAGCGATCTTGCAGTACGATGCGACAGGCGACGAGGCGTTTTTAGAGATGGGCCGTCGCCGGACTGTCGATCACATGGCGTCGCACGTGACCCATTTCGGCGTCCACGATCACGGTTTCAACAACGTGAGCACCTACGGCAACCTGCTGCGGCTGATGCGCGAGGGCCGGATCGCCGACGATGACTGGGAGCGGGCCTTCTATGAGATGGCGCTGAAAGCCTCGGCGGCAGTGCAGGCGCGGCGGTGGACGACCATTGCCGAGGACGGTGGGTACATCTACTCATTCAATGGGCCGCACTCCCTCTTCGCCGACACCATTCGCTCGCTGCGAGCGCTGGCGGTAGGGCACCGGCTCGGGCACATGCTCAAAGACGAACACGACGAAAGCATCTCACTGCTCGACCGCCTCGTTCAGCACGCCCGCGCTACGGCGCAGTTCACGGTCTACTATGGCGATGGACGTGATGGCTACGATGTGCGGGGGCGCGTGGCGCACGAAAGCATCTTTAACCTGAACGACGGACAATATCGCTGCCCGAACTCGCAGCAGGGCTACTCCGGGTTTACCACCTGGACGCGCGGGCTGGCCTGGGTGATGTGTGGCTATGCCGAAGAACTGGAGTTCCTCGCCATCCTCGACGACGCAACGCTCGAACCCTTCGGCGGGCGGACAGCGGTGGAAGGCATGATGCGAGAGGCCGCCCAGGCAAGTTGCGATTTTTACATCGACAACACACCCACATGCGGGGTGCCCTACTGGGATACTGGTGCACCCAATCTCCACCGTCTCGGCGATTACCTGGACCGTCCGGCTGATCCGTTCAATGAGCACGAACCCGTCGATAGCTCCGCTGCGGCCATTGCTGCGCAGGGCTTGCTGCGGCTGGGGCATTACCTGAATCAGCAGGATGAAGACGGAAGTCGCTACACGCAGGCTGGGCTTCAGGTGCTCGGCACGTTGCTCGAAGAACCGTACCTCAGCACCGATACGGCGCACCAGGGCCTGATTCTGCATTCGGTCTACCACTGGCCGAATCGCTGGGACCATGTGCCGGATGGGCAGCAGGTGGCCTGCGGCGAATCGACGATGTGGGGCGATTATCATGCCCGCGAAGTCGCGCTCTACGTGCAACGGCTGGCGCGGGGCGAACCCTACCTGGCTTTCTACAACGTGGTATGACCAACCAGAAACAAATGCCTGCTCGTTTGAACTCGTTCTCTTCAAACCCGTAACGGGGACGTTTTTATAAACAGATCACCCACTCATATTCCCTCACTCAAATATGACTATTGCAGACGTAAATACGATGGAAGGGCGCGTCTTTCCCGCCCGTCGACAGACCAAAAACCTCGTCGGAGGCACGTCGCCGGTCACCTGCAAAAACTTTAACCTCGGGTACGTGGTGCTGGAGCCGCAGGGCGGACAGGTGCCGTGGCACAACCAGGAGCAGGAAGAGATCTACATGATTCTCGATGGGACGGGAGAAATGTGCATCGACGAGGAAATACAGACGGTCAATGCCGGGCAAATGGTTTTCATCCCGCCCCATGCCTTTCACCAACTTACCAACATTGGCGATACACCGTTGAAGATGATGTATTGCTACGGCCCGGCGGGCGATGTGGCGCACTGGCGGCAGGAACTCAGTGGCACGCTGCCCCGCGAGGGCGTCGATGCGCCTCCCTTGCCAGAAGGCGCGTGGCCCCAGTGTGTCGATCCTCCGACCGTTACCACGCCTGATGGCACCTCTTAATCACCCCTAATGCAACCCCTGTCAATGAGTGAAGCAACCATCCATAACGTCGGCATCGTGATGAACGGCGTGACGGGCCGTATGGGCACGAACCAGCACCTCATGCGCTCCATCGTCGCCATCCGCGAGCAAGGCGGTGTGCAACTCAGCCCGACCGAGTTCATCATGCCCGATCCCGTGTTGGTCGGGCGCAACCCGGTCAAGCTGGAAAAGCTGTCTGCCCGTTCCGGCGTAGAAAAGTGGACGACCGACGTAGAAGAAGCGCTGGCCGATCCACACAACCAGATTTACTTCGACGCACAGACCACCGACCGCCGTGTGCAGGCGGTGAAGCGTGCTATCGAAGCGGGCAAGCACATCTACTGCGAGAAGCCCACTGCGCTCAACACGGACGATGCGGTGGAGTTGTATCGGCTGGCTGAGGAGACAGGCGTGAAGCACGGTGTGGTGCAGGACAAGCTGTGGCTGCCCGGTATCATGAAACTCAAAATGCTGCGCGAAACGGGTTTCTTCGGCGAGATCCTGTCGGTGCGCGGCGAGTTTGGCTACTGGGTCTTTGAGGGCGACACGGTCCCGGCGCAGCGGCCATCGTGGAACTACCGCGAGGAAGTCGGCGGCGGCATCATTATGGACATGCTGTGTCACTGGCGCTACGTGCTGGATAATGTGTTCGGCAACGTGCAGTCCGTCTCCTGCCTCGGAGCCACGCATATCCCGAAGCGGTGGGACGAGCAGGGCCAGCCCTACGAAGCCACCGCCGACGACAGTGCGTACGCCACCTTTGAACTTGAAGGCGGCATTATCGCGCAGTTCAACTCGTCGTGGACCGTGCGCGTCCGCCGCGATGACCTGCTGACGATTCAGGTGGATGGGACGAAAGGCTCGGCGGTAGCGGGCTTGCGCGAGTGCTGGACGCAGGCCTACGGCAACACGCCCAAACCCGTCTGGAATCCCGACATCCCGCAGCCCATCAACTTCTACGATGGTTGGAGCAAGGTGCCCGCGCAGCGCGAATACGATAATGCTTTCAAGGCGGAGTGGGAGCTTTTCCTGCGCCACGTAGTCGCCGACGAGCCGTTCCGCTACGGCTTGCTCGAAGGCGCGAAAGGCGTGCAGTTGGCCGAACTTGGGCTGGCTTCGTGGCAGCAACGCGCCTTCGTTGATGTGCCGTCCCTCGAAATCGTTGAAGCCTGAGCGAGCTTATGAGCAGAGTCGCCCTTATCACTGGCGGGACACGCGGCATCGGGTTGGGCATCGCCCGGTCGCTGGCCCAGGAAGGCTTTGACCTCGCGCTGTGTGGACGCCGCGCCGAAGCCGACGTGCAGGCGTGCCTGGACGAGTTGCGCGAGGCGGGCATCCGGGTGCTCTATGCCCGCGCTGATGTGAGCAGTGCCGAGGACCGGGCCAACCTGCTACGCGCCATCCGCGACCAATTCGGGCGGCTGGATGTGCTCGTCAACAACGCGGGGGTGGCTCCGAAGGAGCGTTGTGATCTGCTGGATGCCACGGAAGAAAGCTTCGAGCGGGTGCTGCGTATCAATCTACAAGGCCCGTATTTCCTGACGCAGGCCGCTGCCAATTGGATGATCGACCAGCAGCAAGAAGACGATGCCTTCCAGGGGGCGATTATCAACATCACCTCGATTTCGTCCACCGTGGCTTCGCCCAATCGGGGCGAGTATTGCATCTCGAAAGCAGGCATGAGTATGGCCTCGCACCTATGGGCTGTGCGCCTCGCCGAGTACGATATTCCCGTCTACGATGTGCGCCCCGGCGTCACGCGCACCGACATGACCAGCGGCGTCGAAGAAAAATACGACCGCCTCATCGACAACGGTCTCATCCCGCAAGCCCGCTGGGGACTGCCCGAAGATGTGGGCAAAGCCGTCGCCATGCTCGCCCGCGGCGATCTGCCCTATTCCACCGGCCAGGTCATCATGGTTGATGGCGGCCTCACGCTGGACAGACTTTGAAGTTTGGATTGCGGGGTGCGGAGGAGAACCTTGAGCGCGGAGAGAAAACCAGAAACCAAGAACCAACCAGGGAGAGAACCCATGAGCGAAGTACAGGAAGCACTGCTTACCGATGAACAGGTCGCGCAGTACGAGCGTGACGGCTACCTGATCGTCCATGACTTGCTTACCGAGGAGGACATCGACAGCTTTGTAGCGTACGAAGCCGAGGACAAACCGGAGGGCTGGCGCGAAAATCTGCGGCATCACGTAGACGACGAGCGCTGGGCGCATATCGCCAAACATCCGCGCATCGCCGGCATTGCGCAGCAACTCATCGGTGGGCGGCCTATGATCGTGCAGACCATGTACATGGAGCGCGAGCCGGCCCGCGAGGGGGAGGCTGGTACGCCAGGCGTGGCGCTGCACCAGGATCTGCACTACCTGCCGACTGAGCCGGACACCTTGCTGGCCTGCTGGGTGGCCATTACCGACACGGATCCAGGCAACGGCGGCCTCTGCATTGTGCCGGGTAGCCACGAGCACGGCCTCTACGAGACTCAAAAAAATGAGGATACCGTCGAGCATGACGCCTGGGAAGTAGAGCATCTGATGCGCGACCGCGACGGGAAAGAGTGGACGCAACGCATGTATTCGTTCGACATCGAAGGGCTGGACCCCGACGATGTCGTCCGGCTCACCGTCCCGAAAGGGGCAGGCGTTTTCTTTGACGGGTTGACCATTCATGGCTCTTACGCCAACCGATCTAAAGAGCGCTACCGCCGCGCCTTCGCCACGCATTACATTGACGAAAAAAGCTGGCTTCTCCGCGCTGACGTGCAGGACGTAGTGCCGGCTGTGTAAATGTGTTGCGTGGTTCGTGTTGCGTGAGAGCAATGCTAGAATCATTGAGGCAAGCAACTTCATGCAACACGCATTACGCAACACTATTCACCTTTTAGCAACAGATTGAAACTATGACCCCATCCATCCAGACGACTGTCGTCGGCAGCTATCCCATCATTGACTGGCTCGTCGCCTCGCCGAGCAGGCAGGCGCTGACAGATGCTACCGCCGTGGTGCTCAAGACGCAAGAATTGGCGGGCCTCGACGTGATTGCCGATGGCGAACTCTACCGCTTTGACATCAACCACCCCGAGACGAACGGGATGATTGAGTACTTTGTCAATCCGCTGTCGAATGTGCGGAACGCCATCACGCGGGCCGACATCCAGGCGTTTCAGGAGCAGAAAGGGATGGGCTTTCGCAAGCAGCCCGCCGCCGTGGTGGAAGGCGCGATCGGCCCCGGCACGCTGAATCTGGTGGATGACTACCGCCGTGTGCGCAGCCTGACGGAGGCTTCGCTCAAGTTTACGCTGACCGGGCCGCACATGCTCAGCAAAACGCTGCTTGATGAGCATTATGGCGATGTGCCGTCCGTGGCGCACGCCATCGCCGAAGTCTTGGCCGAGCAGGTGGCTGAGATTGACGCGCAGATCGTACAACTCGACGAGGCCAACATCACCGGTTCGCCGGAGGAAGCCGAATGGGCGGCCAGCGCGCTCAACGTGGTGCTCGATGCCGTGCCCACCACGCCTGCCGTTCACATGTGCTTCGGTAATTACGGCGGGCAGTCCATCCAGAGCGGCACCTGGAAGGCGCTCGTCGGCTACATCAATGCGCTCCACGTCGATCACATGGTGCTGGAGTTTGCATTCCGGGGATACGACGAACTCGCCTACCTAAAGGACCTGAGGCCCGAGATCGGGGTGGGACTGGGAGTTA
>DATGCC010000450.1:0-4167 GCA_035312345.1 Rhodothermales bacterium | reverse complement strand
TAATAGGGTACCCACTGCGTACCATAGGGCACATAGACGCGCATGTGGTAGCCTTCCTCGACAATCTGCACCTGCGTTTCGGGGCGAATACCGTAGAGCATCTGAAACTCGAAGCGGTCGCGGTCGATGTCGTTCGCGGCGACGAAGTCTTTGGTCGCCTGGATCAGCAGGTCGTCGTGCGTGGCGATACCTGGGTAGCGGGCATCGGTGATGAGGCGCTGCATGTGGGCGATAAAATGCGTGCGGATGTCGTCCATGTGCTGATAGGCGATGCGGGCCGGTTCCTTGTAGGCTCCTTTGCAGAGACGCACGCGGGCGTTCAGGTCACACATCCGTTCAATGTCGTCGGCGGTGCGGTGCAGATAGGCTTGCAGCACCACACCCACATGGTCTCGGTAATCAGGGTAGACCTGCTCGAAAAGTGAAAGCGTCGAGGCGGTGATGTCGCTGCCTTCCATGTCCAGCCGGACGAAGCCGTCGTGCTCTTGGGCCGCTTCCAGTAGCTCGTGTAGATTCTCCAGGCAAAACGCCTCGTCGATCTTCTGCCCCATCATCGAAAGTTTGACGGATATGTTAACATCAACGCCGTGACGGGCGTGCTCCTCGGCCAGCGTGCGGATCAGCCCGATATACATTTCGCGGGCCGCCGTCGCCACGCCCCGGTCTTTGACATACTCGCCTAACAGGTCGAGCGTGGTGTGGAGCCCTTTGTCGTGGAGGTCACGTAGCGTGGGCAGGGCTTCATAGAGCGTTTCACCAGCCACAAAGCGACGGGCGAGGAAGAAGGGAAGCTTCACGATTTAGGATTTTCGATTGGCAATTTTGGATGGGGGAGTATGGGTAAAAGAATTCAGAATCTAAACTCTGCAACCTAAAATTCACCAAGCATCTGCGCCAGATCGGCGAGGAGGTCGTCTGGATGCTCCAGGCCGATGGAGCAACGCAACAGTGTGACAGCCGTGCGCGTCGGCGGTGCTTCGATGGAGGCGCGGTGCTCGATGAGGCTTTCGGTGCCGCCGAGGCTGGTAGCCCGCTTGAACACCTGGGCACGGGCCGCTACATCCATCGCCTCGGCTTCCGTGCCATCGACCTCGAACGACAGCATGGCCCCGAAGTCGGCCATTTGCTGCCGGGCGACCGCGTGGCCGGGGTGCTCCGGCAGCGAGGGATGATACACGCGTACCACGCGGGGGTGCTCGTCCAGAAAAGCAGCGACGCGGCGGGCCATAGCACATTGCATCCGCAGCCGTGCTGCCAGCGAGCGCACCCCCCGCAAGGTAAGCCATGCGCTGAAGGGATCCATGACCGGCCCTGCTGCCTGCTGAATGGTGCGGACCTGCTCGAAGAAAGCGGTCTCTTCGTGGGCGATGAGCGCACCGCCCAGCACATCCGAATGCCCGGCGAGGTACTTGGTGACAGCGTGCAGCACAAGATCGGCTCCCAGATCCAGGGGGCGTTGCAACAGGGGCGTCATCCAGGTGCTGTCTACCACCAGCAGCGCTCCCGCTGCGTGGGTGCGCTCTGCCACAGCTGCAAGGTCGGTAATCTTGAGCATGGGGTTGGACGGCGTCTCGGCCCAGACGAGCCGCGTTGCGGGCGTAAAGGCAGCATCCAATGCGTCGAGGTCGCTCATGTCTACCTGATCACAGCGCAGTCCCCAGCCCTCAAACACCGATGTGAAGAGGTGCCGTACGCCGTGATAAGCATCGTCGGGCAGCAGGACATGGTCACCCGGTGCAAGAGCCTGGAACACGGCCGCTGTCGCCGCCATGCCCGAGGCAAAGGCCGCACATACGGCACCGCCCTCCATCGCCGCCAGCGTGGTTTCTAGCTGATGGCGGTTGGGGTTGTCGGTACGGCTGTACTGGTAGCCAAGCGGATACGCACCATCCGGGGCTCGCTCAAACGTTGTGGACAAATGAATAGGGGCGACGAGCGCACCCGTAGCAGGATCCGGGCCGCAGCCAGCCTGGGCAAGCAGGGTTTCAAGATGGGACATAGCACGTTGAAAGAAGAAAAAGGGAGCACGCAATTTGCGCTATTGACAATAGATTTTAAGGCAAATCAGGAACAGAAAGGGACGGAAATAACCATTTTGTAGATAAAATACTTAATTAAGCCTTCCCTTAGACTAATATTTATTATACCTTCCGGGAAGCGTAAAGAAATTGCCTGTTTGTGCTCAGCAACCTATAATGTCCGGTTGCTGACAAGTCAAGCCGGTTCTGAGCGACCGGATCACCCTCCCTTTATGGTCACCCCCTTCTCTTCCAGCGAGCACAGATCCCTGGTCGTGCAGCATATCGCATGGCTGGCGGGCACGGTGGCTCTCTCACTCATCTTGGGAGTCTGGACATCGGTTTTTGACGTTCTCCTGGGAGGCATTGCGCCGGGTAGCACAACACTGATGGGCGTTTTGGCAAGCACCTTGCTGATCGCTACAGGTCGCCTAATCTGGTGTAGCACAAGCCTAGCGGCGTACCCACCTGACCTGAACGAGGCCCCTTCATTTGCGGCCCTCAATCCACATCCAGTCCTGGAAATCACCACAGCAGGCGACGTCATCTATTGCAACCCTGCCGCTGCTACGCTCTGCCCCGACCTGGAAGCCACGGGAGAAACCCATCTTTTTCTGCAAGGCCTCGGCGAGGAGGCCGCTGGGCTGCCGCATGGCAAACGCCGCCATGTAGTACGCGAGGTAAGCGTGGGCGAGACGGTGTACGAGCAACACATCCTGCCCATACCAGGGACAAATCGCGTGCGGGTCTATGGCACCAACATTACGCCACGCAAACACGCCGCCGAAGCCCAGGCCCAGAGCGAGGAGCGGTTTACACGGGTCTTCCGCTCGGCTCCCATGGCCATCAGCATCAGCCACCTCTCCGATGGGCGGTTCGTGGATGTCAACGAGAGCTTTGTACGCCTCCTCGGGCACCTGGACCACCACGCCATCATCGGGCACAGCGCGAAGGAACTCGGTATGTGGGTACGGGGCGATGAGCGTGCTCAGGTGCTGGAGACGCTTTCGGATGAGAATGCAGCCCTCTATAGCATTGAGGCGCAGGTGCTACGCCGCGATGGTCGCGTGCGCGATGTGATCATGTCCGTGGAGATGATGGAATTCGACGGGGCGGCCTGCGTGGTCACTACCATGTTTGATGTGACCGAATACAAGGAGGCCGAATCCGGCATTGCGGTGCTCAAGTCGTTCTACGAAAACACGCTGCGCGAACTGCCCATCCAGGTGGCCGTGCTCGACAGCGAGGCGCGCTTCTTCTACATGAACCCAGAGGCGTTACGGGACGAGGACTTGCGCCTCTGGATGGTCGGTAAAACATCGATAGAATATGCACGTGCCCAGGGCGTGCCCGAGGCTCCCTACCGGCGACGCCACAAATGGCTGCTCGACGTGATCGCCCGGAAGGAAATCAGCCAGATCGAGGAGACCCTTACGACCTTCAGCGGCGAGGAACGGCACGTGCTACGCGTCGCCACACCGGTGCTCGACGAAAACGACGAGGTGGCCTACATCGTCGGGTATGGGATCGACATCACCGACCGGAAAGAATTCGAGCAGAAATTGCTGGAAGCCAAGCATGCCGCCGAAGAGATGGCCCGGCTCAAGTCGGCCTTCGTAGCAAACATGAGCCACGAGGTGCGCACTCCGCTGACAGCCATCCTGGGCTTCGCCGCCGTACTGGGCGAAGAATTAGAGGGCGAACAACGCGAACTCATCGACATCATTCGGCAGAGCGGTGAACGCCTGCTGGAAACGCTCAACTCCGTGCTCGACCTCGCCCGCCTCGAAGCCAACGCACTACCCATCGATCCCAAGCTGCTGGACCTGACCCAGGAGATCCAGGATGCCGCGCAGATCTACCGCCCCGTAGCCAAGCGCAAAGGACTGGCCTTTCAGCTCGACACGCCGGACCATGCCGTGGAGGCCCAGGTGGATCGGGCCTCCCTCCACCGCGTCGTCAGTAACCTGCTGAGCAATGCCATCAAGTTCACCGATAAGGGCGAGATTCGGCTCCACCTGCGACTGGTCGGCAGCGACGTAGAGATTCGCGTCGAGGACACCGGTCTCGGCATCAGCGATGCGTTCTTGCCCCACCTCTTCGAAGAATTCAAGCAGGAGAGCACCGGGCTTTCGCGGACGCACACTGG
>DATGCC010000449.1:0-8366 GCA_035312345.1 Rhodothermales bacterium | reverse complement strand
CAGCAGCAACTGGTGGATCAGGCGCAGGCCGCCGCCCAGCGAACCGGTGAAGGAGTTCGCGAAGCCTGGCGACGCTTCTCGGTCGGTCTCCGTAGGCGGTTCCGTCCGCTGACACGCGACCTGCTGCGGGACCTGCGGGCGGCGCTGCCGCTGGATGAACTCGAACCCAAAGAAGTGCTGGGGCGCTACGATCAGGCCGCGCTAAACACGGCGCACTTCGAGCAGCTGCCATTCATTTACCAGAAGCTCTTCGCTTTCACGCCGCTCGAAACCGACGACTTTCTCGTAGCCTGTGAGGAAGAGAAAGCACTCTTCCACCTAGCCCTGCGCCGCTGGAAAAATGGGGAGCCTACCCCCGTCGGCCTCATCGGCGAGCCGGGCAGTGGAATATCCAGTTTTCTACGCACGTTGCAACGACAGGTGAAGGCTATCCCGGTGCATCAGGTGACCTTCACCCAGATGCCGTCGTCCGAGGAAGCCCTCGTTCGACTGCTGGCCCGGCGAATGGGCCTGCCCCGTGCCCACAACCTTGACGAACTGGCCCGGCTGATCCTGTCGGGGGCTGGCACAGATACCGGCTCCGGGCGGAGCGTGGTGATGCTCGAAGATGTGCATCGGCTCTACCGACGGGCTCCTGGCGGCTTCGACCTGCTGCGCGGCCTGCTGTTGCTCATCGCCACGACGGGCGCGCGCGTGCTGTGGGTGCTGTCGATGAACCAGCACGCCTGGGATTACCTCAACGCCGTTGTGTATCTGGCCGACACGGTCGCCTTTACGATTCCCCTCAAGCCCCTCACGCGCGAGACACTGGAAGAGTCAATTATGGCCCGGCACCGCTTCAGCGGCCTCGACCTGCACTTTCTCCCGTCGGACACGATGGCTCAGCGCCGGGCCTACCGCCGCGTTACCGACGAGGAAAAGCAGGCAATGAACCGGACGGCGTTCTTCGACCAACTGTACCGTTTGTCGGATGGCAACCCGCTGGCAGGACTGTTCTTCTGGCGCAAAGCCATCGCCGATGTAGAAGAACACCAGATCACGATCCGCCCCTTGACGCGCCCGCTCTTCGGCTACGTGCGCGGGCTGGATGTGAACGCGCTACTTACCGTCGTCGTGGTACTGCAACAGGGCGTGTTGACCGTCGAGGACCACGCCCGTCTCTTTGGCCTGCCTGCCGCCGAGAGCCACGCCTTGCTGATGCACCTGACGGCCCTCCACCTGCTCACGCGCCACGACCGCACCGCTCCCGTGACCTTCCAACTCAACACGCCGATTTATAAACCACTCGTCCGTGAACTCGAAGCGCTGAATCTGCCGGTTTAGCTGTTAGCTCTCAGCTATTAGCCGTCAGCTTTTGAACGACTATGACCTTTTCCCTCCTGCTTTTGATCTTCGGGCTAATGCTACCGCAGCAGATCCCGCCCGACACCACACGGCCCGTGATGGATACACTGGCGGTTGCCGACTCGCAGACTGTGGCAGACACCCAGGCGGTAATCTTACCCGCAGGCGACAGCACGCAGATCTCGCCGTTGCCTGATCCGCCTGCCGTGCTGTTGCCCTTGCCCGATCTCGGTGCTGATACGCTGTCTCCACAGGTACGCCCCGACACCACCGACGCGCCTTCGCCCGACACGGCGGCTGCCACACCAGACAGCTTATCGCAGGACACCCTTGGCGCCCAAGTGCCCCCCCCTCCCCAAGACACCGGGGAAGAGCCACCCGTGACGGAGTTGCTGGACGAGGCGGCGCAGGAGTTGCAACGGATGCAGCAGAGCCTGAACCAGCAACTGCTTCAGTTCCGGCAGACCTTCACGCTGATGCGGCTGTTGCTGGTGATCCTGGCCCTGGCGCTGACGTACCTCCTCGTGCGGCTGGCTACCTGGACACTAGAGCGCCTCGCCCACTGGCGGCCCATGCAAGCTTATCGGTTTCAGCGCATCACGCCGTTCGTGCGATTTGCTATCTGGTTCGTTGCACTGTGGCTTCTCTTCGGCAGCCTGTTTGCCCGCTCTACGCTCGTGCTGGTGCTACTCGTGCTACTGGTGATGATCGCCATCGGCGTCACGTTGTTTCAATTCTTGCGAGACCTCATCGGCGGGCTTGTCCTGATCTTTGAGCAACCCTTTCAGATCGGCAGCCGCATCACCATCGGCGAGCAGGAGGGCCTTGTCAGACGAATCGGCCTGCGCTCTTTCAAGATGGTGCGTACCGATGGTACGTTCGTCATCGTGCCCAACGCAGAGGTGCTTCGCCGCTCCATAGCCGTAACGCCGCCGAGTGTGCCTGAAGCACCTGTTTCGGTGGAACTGCCAGTGCCAGCAGGGGTAGCTGTGGAGCAGGCGCAAGCATGGATCCGCGAGGCTACTTATGCGTCGCCGTATTGCTGTGCAGCCAAGCCAATCAGCGTCACCCTCGCCGTGCCCGACGCGCCGGATGACGCGGTGCGGTTTCAGGTAGATGCCTACGTGTTCGATGCTGCCTACGCCCACACACTGACCAGCGATGTGCTCCGCTTCACACGAGAGCGCTTTGCCGCCGCACAACCGATGTCCGCGCCTGATGGCTAATGTGTACTCCTCGCTTTCCTACTCTACCACCACGCCCTCTCCTTGTAGGGTCAGCGCCTTTTCGATAAGCAAACCTAACCCATCGTAGGTGCCAGCAGCCAACTCAATCACATCGCCGGGGTTGGCCTGATTGACGGCGTGGGGCAAGGTGGCGCAGGGATTTTGCGCATCGGTGCAATCGTTGCCGATGTCGGTGCCACTGGTGGCTACATAGCGCGTAGTAGAAACAGCCACCGCAATGTTCGTCGAGAACTCGGAGGTGTTGCCTTCATCATCGGTGGTCGTAGCCACGAGCCGATCTCCCTCTGAAACGCCCAGCGCTGACGCATCGCCTAGGTTTACCGTTGCCTCGCAGGGCGGTGTGCCACATCCGCTATGATTTGTTGTCGAGTAAGAATCACGTCCGAGGATCACTTGTCCCTCCTCGTCGTCTGCATCAGCCTCGAAGAATTCGACGGTGAGAGGGTAGGTGGCGTTGGCGGGGTCGGTATCAACCCGATAGCTCACAAGCAACTCGCCGCTATTGTCGATGACAGCAGCAGTGAGGTCGGAGGAATTCTGGAGATTGTTGGGACCGGTATCGGGGTCATCGGCGTCGTTGGTTGTGAGACCATTGTTGTTCAGATCAATACCGAGGAGGGTATTCTCGAAGAGGCTGTTGCCCAGGATAGCATTTCCTGTACCAACAGACGTGCTCAAGCTCACTCCTTTGCTATTGAATGCAATGACATTACTAGCCCCCGTTGCTATGCCACCAATGGTGACCTGTACATCACCGAACAATGTTATGCCGTCCTGGCCATTTCCAAGAGCCATTGTGCCGGAGGGATCCGTACCGATCCAGTTGCCCTGAATGAGATGAACACCGGCGTTCTGTACAGAAATGCCATGATCGTCGTTGCCAGAGATGACGTTGCCCGCTCCAGAGACCACGCCTCCAATCGTCGTGATGTCTGCCGGATTCAGTATAATAAGGTTTATTCCACTACCGCTGTTACCGATAACCCCCATACCAGTGAGGTCCGTGCCGATAAAGTTGCCCTGAATCAAGTTGCCGGTGACTCCGCTACCCACCACCAAGATACCCTCCCGATTGCCAGAGATAACATTGCGGGCTTTAGGCATTGTTCCTCCGATGAGATTGTTGGATGCTCCGGGGTTACCAGGACCTGATCCATCAGTAAGGACAATACCATCAATTTCATTTGCCAAGGCGCTTATACCTGCAGCGTTGGTCCCGATGAAGTTACCCTGAACCATGTTATCTGTCGTGTTAGCGCGGGAGAGAATAATCCCGTATTGATTGCCAGAAATCAGATTACCGGATCCTGGAGCCACTCCACCTATTGCGTTACTGCTGGCTCCAAACTCCACCTCCATACCACGGCTGTTGCCTCGATCCAGGGTACCTGTCACATCGGTCCCCAGAAAATTGCACTCGATCACGTTATTGTCAGCATTTATCCCGGTGAGCCGTATGCCTGATGCATCGGTTTCTGCAAACTGATTAATGGCTAGTCCCCGCACCGTACTGCCACTACTCGTGATTTTCAGGCCATTTGAACCGGAAGGCGCGATCGAGCCGTTAAGTACGATCTTGAGTGTTCGAGAGGGAATGTCAGGGCCACAATCAGCGCCTGTCTGTGTTTCTCCGTCAACGACCACCGCCTCGGTAATTGTAGGCAGTTCGCTCAAGACGGCAATCATGCAAACGCCCGTACTGCTATCACAACCCGGATCCGTCTGTGCATCAATGGCGAAGTGGATTTCGTCAGGCTCATTGCTGTTGGCAGAGGCGTTGGCATCCAGCATGGCTTGCCGCAGCGACCCTGCCCCGCTATCGTTGGTGTTGGTGACGAGAAGTACGGGAATTGCAGATATCTCAAGCGAGGCAGAGAATTCAGAAGTATTGCCTTCATCGTCCGTAGCGGTAGCGACGAGCCGCTCGCTCGCTGACACACCCAGCGTAGCAGCATCGCCCAGGTTCACCGTTACCTCGCAGGGCGGCGTGCCACACTCACCGTGCTTTGTCGTCGTGTAACTGCTGCGTTCGAGGAAGACCTGTCCTTCCTGATCGTCCGCGTCGGCCTTGAAGAATTCGACCGTGAGGGGATAGGTAGCGTTGGCTGGGTCGGTATCAACTGCATAAGTCACGAGCAGGTCGCCGTCAGCATCGATCATAGCACTGATCAGGTCGGGGAAATTCTGGAGGTTGTTGGGGCCGGTGTCGCTATCGCCTGCATCGTTCGGGGTAATGCCGTCGTTGTCGAGGTCAATACCTAATCCTGTGTTGGAGAAGATACTATTCTGGAGGATAGCATTGCCCGTGCCCGTGCTTAGAACGGTGCCAACGCCTCTCGTATTGAAGGCAATTATGTTGCCTGCACCAGTGGCTGCTCCGCCCAGGGTCGTGCCCAACACGTCGCCTCGGAAACGCACACCCTCGCGTTCGTTACCGAGATCCATTGTACCGGTGATGTCAGTGCCAACGAGATTGCCCTGAATGAGGGTACCCGACGTGCTGCTAGCCTGGCTACCCATGAGACGAATCCCATCCTGGTTCCCCGAGATGAGATTACCTGCTCCAGGATCCGTTCCGCCGATGAGGGTATTCGTGGGGCCTTGATTAACCAGCACGCCTGCACTGGTATTGCCGAGATCAGCGGTGCCAGTGACGTCGGTGCCAATGAAGTTGCCTTGCACCTTGTTGCCTGTAGCACCGGCGGACCCAATGGAAACACCGACTTGGTCATTTCCCGAGATGAGATTACCCGCACCAGAATCCGTTCCGCCGATGGTGTTATTGGCAGCATCAACAGCAATTGCCACTCCATGAAATGTATTGCCGAGGTCAACGGTGCCAGTGACATCGGTGCCGATGAAGTTGCCCTGCACCTTATTGCCTGTGGTGCCGCTGCTAATCATAACTATACCATAGGGGTCGTTCCCTGAGATGAGATTGCCCGCTCCAGGATCCGTTCCGCCAATGGTGTTATTCGAGGCACTATTGAGCAGATATACACCACGTACATTGCCGAGGTCAACGGTGCCAGTGGCATCGGTACCCAGGAAGTTGCATGCGACCGTGTTCGCGCTCGCCCCCATAAGCACTACCCCCGTCCCACCGTTGCCATCATAACCATTAATCACCAGGCCACGCACCGTGCTTCCGTTACTCGTAATGATGATGCCATCGGTACCTGCAGGCGCACCCGAACCGTCTATTGAGATTTTCAGCGTCCTTGAGGGAATGTCGCTGCCACAATCAGCCCCTGTCTGTGTCTCCCCATCAATGACAACAGCCTCGGTGACAGTCGGTAGTTCGGTGAATACCCCAATCGTGCAAACCCCAGTCCCACTATCACAGCCAGGATCTGCCTGCGCGTCTATGTCGAAGTGGATTTCGTCAGGCTCATTGCTGTTGGTCGCGGCGTTGGCGTCAGTGATAGCTTGCCGTAGCGACCCCGCCCCGCTGTCGTTGGTGTTGGTTACAATAAAAGTCCCATCTGCCAGTAGCACTGGACGGGAAAATTCAGATGTATTGCCTGCATCATCCGTGGCAGTAGCAACGATGCGCTCCGCGGTCGTACTTCCAAGATTGATGGTTTTTGCGCATGGTGGTGTGCCACACCCGTTATAATCTGTTACAGTGTAGGTGGTGCGTCCCAGTAAGACTTGACCTTCCTGAACAGCAAAATCGCTTTCAAAAAACTCGACCGTTAGTGGATAGGTAGCGTTGGCTGGATCTGTGTCTACGAAATAAGTGACGAGTAATTCGTCGCTTTCATTGTAGAGGGCATCGGTTAAGTCAGGAAAATTTTGGAGTTGGTTAGGCCCCGTATCGGCATCTCCGGAATCATTGAGGGTTAATCCATCAGCGTTCAGATCAATCCCCTCTTCTCCATTCTCAAAGATGCTGTTGCCCTGGAAGGCGTTACCCATACCTGCACTGCCATTGGACAGTTCATAGAGAGAGATACCATCAAATGTATTATGCGCGATGGTGTTGCCCGCACCGGACACCGTACCACCCACAGCAACATCGAAAACATCATCGGAGAGTCTCACCCCGCTACTCTCGTTTCCTAAATCCTGACTAGCCAAAAGATCCGTACCGATATAGTTACCCTGGATGCGGTGCCCCGTGCTGCTTCTTATCCACACACCTGCACTCCCGTTGCTAGCAATTACATTGGCGGCACCTGCTGCCGTACCCCCAATGATGTTATCCTGGGACTGGTCCGACAATAACACACCGGTGAGTCTGTTTCCAAGTGCAGAGGTGCCTGTGACGTCAGTGCCAATGAAATTGCCCTGCACCATGTTGTTGCTCGATGCAATGAGCACACCGCCACCGTTATTCCCAGCAATAATGTTGCGTGCCCCCTCAACCATACCACCGATGATGTTGTTGCTCGATCCTCCTTCTACACGTATGCCCTCGCTGGTATTGCCAAGATCAAGTGTGCCGGTTATATCGGTACCGATGAAGTTACCTTCGATACGGCTATCCAGAGTGCCTACGAGATGAATACCGAAGAGATCATTACCAGAGATGAGATTACGTGCATTGCTTGTAGTACCACCGACTACATTGTCGCGGCCACCACTAAGAAGAATTCCTACATTCCCATTTCCTAGATCAGCCGTGCCGGTCATATCGGTGCCAATGAAGTTGCCTTCAATGCGATTGTTGAAAGCCCTTGCTCCATCAAGCAGGATTCCATTCGCTTCAAACCTGTTAATAACGAGTCCACGAACCGTGCAACCGTCTGTAATGAGGCCCAATCCATCAGCTGTCGCACCTGCCCCAGACCCATCTAGCTCAACAAGCGGCTTGTCAACGTAGCCTGGTTGTGTTGTACCATCAAGCAATACTGGCTGGGTAATAAAAGGAAGCGCACTCGTAGGCGAAATAGTCTGTGGGCCCCCTCCGCCGATGTCGAAGAAGATGCTATCCGCAGCCGTTGTCGTATTAGCCGCGAAGATCGCTTCACGAAGGCTACAATGGGCAACATCACACGCTCCATCGTTGCTATCATCTGTTGTATTGACAATAAAGGTGACAGCCAAAGCCTGGGTAGCAGCGGGACCCTGTGAAGCGATTTGCTGCGCCAAGCGCAGTCGTAACGCTTGTAGATACGCATCGTGTGCTTCCTGGAATGGATTCCTCTCACTATAGACTAAAGAAGCAACAGAAGTGTCTTGTTGGGCATAAACCGGCTTAACTGATGCGCCTATGAGTCCTATCAGCCCCATTAAGAAAATGGTTGCCCTGAAAATGGATAGTGATTGCCCGGGAGACCTCACAGCTGAAGGCGAGACCACGAAAGAGGGGTGTGTACGTATACTCATTAAACTACGTCTTTAACGGAAGGCCCTCCACATAATCAAGCTCTGGCTAGCCAAACAGATTTATTACCTGCTAGATCAATGAAGAAGCCTATGACAAAAAGTAGCAGAGCTTAGAATGCATTCCTCGTCCTACTACATGGATTCACTTTAAAAAGCTATAAATTTACTTTCTACGTAGTGGTGGGTGTAGTCATGCGATTCGCAAGGATACATTTCATATCATAAAAAAGCCAGTACAAAAAAGGACCCTGCTGTCCTTGCCATGGCAGAACCTCTAAAAGAAATCCCGACACCGACCTACTCTACCACCACGCCTTCTCCTTGTAGGGTCAGCGCCTTTTCGATAAGCACACCCAGCCCGTCGTACGTACCAGCAGCCAACTCAATCACATCGCCGGGGTTGGCCTGATTGACGGCGTGGGGCAAGGTGGCGCAGGGATT
>DATGCC010000448.1:0-2006 GCA_035312345.1 Rhodothermales bacterium | reverse complement strand
GTAAGCCCCGGAGAACAGGTCGCCGAAGTAGCCGAGGTTGCCGCTAATCTCGTGCTCGCCGTAGACACCGTAGCCGCTGCTGCCGAGCCAGCCGTGCGTACCATTGTTGTGCTCGCCGTAGACGCCGTAGTCGGCGTGGCCGAGGCGTCCGAAGTTGCCATTGCTGTGCCCGCCACGAGCGCCGGATATTTGACCGCCAAGGTTTCCGATGTTGCCGTTGGTGTGCTCGCCCCGGACGCCAGCGCCGCTATTACCCAGGCTGCCAAAGTGCCCGTTGTCATGTTCGCCATAAGCACCGTAGTCGGCGTCGCCCAGTCGACCGAAGTGCCCGTTGATGTGCGCGCCATAGGCCCCCGTGCTACCGCCGCCGAGAAAGCCCGTGTGACCATTGGCATGCACGCCGATCACACCGTGACCGAGACCGCCCAGGTAACCGTGGTTGCCGTTGTCATTTTCGCCATAAGCCCCGTGGTCGTCGCCGCCTAGTCGACCGAAGTGCCCGTTGGTGTGCGCGCCATAGGCCCCGCTACCACCACCAAGAAAGCCGACGTTACCGCTGCTGTGCTCGCCGAAGACACCCTGGCCGAGACCTCCCAGCGTGCCATTGTTGCCGTTGCTGTGCTCGGCCTGTACCACCCCATTGTCGTTGGCACCCGTACCCGTCAAGATCATGGGCACCGCCACCCCCAGCGGATTGCCCACCGTGCCATTGCCAGTGAGCGTCGCGTCGCTCGTGACAGCCATCAAGCCGCCGGTCGAGATGGGCTGCCAGGTGGCGTTGCCGTCTCCGTCGGTAGTGAGCACGTAGCCGTTGGTGGCTCCGGTGGGCATATAGACGGTGCCATCGGAGAGGACATAGAAGAGGGGATTATTCTGGTAGTCAATTTCGAGCAGGGGGGTTTGAGCGGTGGCTGGTGTGCTAGCGAGGCTGATAAAGAGGGCTGTGAGCGTGAGCAGGAGCGAGATGGGTTTCATAGCAGAGTCCTTATCGTCTGGCGATTGGCTATTCCAAGAGATGCCACCTCTTTACTGGCGTAAAGTCAACGTAAAAGCGGCAACCGGTACCTCTCTTTTCCTGTCGAGCATGTTGCGAATAGGCAGGAGAACGTCTATTGTGTTACTCATCCGTCTTTTCTCTTTTCGAAGTGAGGCGTTGTGTTAGACGACCTGCCTGCCCGGGCCAGCGCCACGGCGCTCCTGCACGCAGCCCATAACGGCGACCAGGAGGCCTTTGAACGGCTGCTGCCACTGATCTACAACAAGCTACGAGCGATAGCACATCGCCAGCTTGCCTCCGAACACGGTCCACGTACGCTGCAAACGACGGCTCTCGTCCACGAAGCCTACCTGCGCCTAGTCGATCAGACCCAGGCGACAGCTCAGGGACGCGCCTACTTCTTCGCAGCGGCGGCCCAGGCCATGCGTCGTGTGCTCATCGACCGGGCGCGCCGCCGCAAGACGCGCAAACGCGGTGCCGGCCAGGTGGCCCTGCCGCTCGACAAGGTCCAAGTCGCCGTTGATGCCTTTGCCGCCGACCTGCTCGATCTGGATCAGGCCCTCGAACGGCTGGCGACGCTTGACTCACGCCAGGCTCATGTGGTGGAATGCCGCTTCTTCGGCGGAATGACCATTGAGGAGACAGCGGAGGCACTGGGCATCTCGCCACGCACCGTCAGAAACGACTGGACCCTCGCACGCGCATGGCTCCACCGTGCGCTGCAAAGCAACGGTGACAGATGAAGCCTGTTGCCGCATTGGACTCGGTTTTGCGCACATAGGAATATGAAAGCTGCTGACGAACAAATGGCTGCGGCGCGCTGGCAACAAGTACGGGACCTATTCCTGAATGCGCTCGAACGCCCACCTGAAGCATGGGACGCCTTCTTGGTATCGGCCTGTACCGACGACGAGGCCCTCGGGGACGAAGTCGCCTCGCTGCTGGCAGCACATCTGGAAGCAGAGGGCGGCTCCCTCGACGTTCTCGATGCCGAACAAGCATCGATGCT
>DATGCC010000447.1:0-5132 GCA_035312345.1 Rhodothermales bacterium | reverse complement strand
CATGTAACACAAAGCCATTGGGCAGAGAGTCGTGTTCGTCCACGGCGGTCGCTGCCTCGACGACTTCGAAGGCACCCATATCGCACTGGCTACCCTGCACCCGGGCGACGCCGCGCTGATCTGTCGTCAACGGCTGGCCATCAGGGCCGAGACATCCCTCCGGGTTGGCGGTATTGTAAGCAGGGCTACCATCGAGCAGGGCATGGGTACGCGTGGGCCCCCCGTTGTCAGCCAAAGAATCCAGCATCGGATCAAGCGGCGCGTCGGCGGTGCCCACTTGATCCCCGCTTTCATTATGCACCACTCCACGAGCGCCCTTGCTGTTGCCGATGAGGTTGTAGCCAAAGGACACAACTGTTCCCTGCACATCGGGTGCCGTTCCGCTATCAGTATTGCCAGCTATGATGGTGTTGCGCACCTCGGGCTGGCTGCGAAAAACATCGAAGCCACCTCCTGCACCGCCTGCTGTGTTGCCCGTAACCGTCACATTATGCAGATGCATCATTGAATTTTCCCAGACCGCCAGCCCCCCTGCATTGTTCGCACTCTGATTGCTGCTGATGGTTACGTTGGCGAGTTCTGCCGCTCCAGATTGACGGACCAGCAGTCCGCCCCCATTCGAATCAGCCTGATTATCTGCAATGGTCGATTCGATCAAGACAAGACGCGTATTGGCTCCTGAAACAAAGATGCCGCCGCCATTGGCATGGGCTCTGTTCAACTCTACCGTGAGCCTTTTTGCGGTGACCTGACCACCACCCCAGATGGTCATGCCCCCTCCCAGCGATCCTACATTTTCGGCAATACGCACGTCTTCCAGCATCGCCTCGGCCCCTGAGATGTATACGCCACTGCCTGAGCCATTTGTGTATTCGTTGCCGATAACAGCCGCATTGGAGAGATGCAGCATGGCATTCTGCACAGACACCCCACCAGCCCCTTCGCCGCGTGCGCCTTTCACTGTGAGACCAGAAATCGTGAATACTTCCTCCCCGGATTGCCCATACATATCCAGAATATGATCACCCAGCTCAGCATCGGTCGCATCAATGATGAGTTGATCCGGTCCTGGCCCCGTGATGGTTACGCTGTTGCTGAGGGATGGCCAGTTACTGCTGACCTGCAGGTGAATGGTACCTGTTACGCTGAAGTCGATGACGTCGGCACCGTTTCCTGCCGGGCAGGCATCATACGCCCGATCAGCATCGGCCGCGTAGAGGGCTTCGCGGAAGGTACAGTTGCCGTTGGTATCGGTGTCATCATCCAGCGTATTCACGGTGATGGTTGTCTGGGCCTGTGCTACGTTAAGGAAGCAGCACACCAGAAGGGCAAGGATAGTTAGACGAATCATGGTCTTGTATTGAAGATTGTAATGCTCAGTCGAAAACAACGGTGCGCAGATGTACGAAGCTGCCATTCTCAAAAGCGTAGTAATGCTCGCCGCTGATGCCGTCACGGTGCAGCGTACCACGCAGGATGAGCAGGTGGCTGTCTGGCTCGAAAGCAAGGGGGTCGGTGTCCACTTCCGCGCACCAGGCACAACTGAGCGTGCCAGGCACCCAGAACACCTCGCCGGTCGTGACATCGACAGCCGCGCCCATGAGGCAGCCCGTACCGCAGCCCCACATCGTTAGATGAAAATGGCCTGCGAAGTTGGGGGGCTGCCCGGCGGCCTGCCGGAGTCGCGTGCGAAACGTCCAGTCTTTCTCCGAGCAGATACGGGTCTCATGTGTTTTTCCGTTGTACGGCTCAGCCGGATAATCTGCGAAGTCGAGCAAGCCTGTATCTACCACCCATCCCTCTTGCTCCTGCGCACAGGCCGTTGAACTACAGACGATCATGAAGACCAGCATGGCCCATCGTTTGATGTTGCGAATCATCGCTTCAGGTGTTTGTTTGTAGCTGCTGCCGCAACGTAGCAATGAACTGCGCAATGGCGTCGCGGGCGGCTGCGTCGCCTTCTAAGGCTTTCACCGCGCTGGCCCGTCGCACCGGCACACCCGCTGGAAAACCCGCCTGCACGAGCGCCTCCTCGGCTTCCATCTCTTCCAGGTCAAGCAACTCCATGTCGTCAACCAGGTGAACCTGGCTGTGCAAAACAGCCACGACGGGGATGCCGGCGGCCTGTGCCTGTTGCAGTTGCTCATGTTGATCGGGCATCACGCCGTGGGCACCCATCACCACCAGCACGGCCGCCACAGGCCGCTTGCTGCCATCGCGCAACCGATGCATGATGTGCTCATGACTTTGATAATCGACGAGCGTGAGTGTTTTCTGCGGCAGCTTGAGCGCCACGCGCTGCGCCCCGGAAGCGTCGGTTTCTGCGCTCTGCTCTTCGACCATGGCTACGGCCTCCACAAGCGGCGTCACGTAGCTATCGGCTGTGCTGTGATGGGCCAGCACAATGATGTCCCCGCCCGGTGCTTCGGGCTCGCTGCCGCACCCTGCAACCAGGATGAGCGCAATCAGCAAAGGCAGGACATAGCGTACCGGGTTCTTTTTCATAGAAGCAAGTAGGGTGTAGATGTCGGTTTCTGTTAACACGCTGATCACTGGCCGAACTTGTCGAGGGAAACGAGCCAGTTGTCGCCGACCCACGCACCGACAAAGGGCGGGGCCTGCGGAGCAGGGCTACCCTGGCGGGCAAGAACCGTCGTTTCGAAGATGCGGGCGGCTCCCATTTCGCGCAGGTGCGGTTGTACCTCGGCCACATACACGGGGAGTCCCCACTGGATCGGGCGGCCCAGCAAATCTTTCTCCGTCACTACCCACGGGCCGCCGACCCACACCCGCAGGACCTCGCTGCCCTCCCGCGCGCCCCACTGTTCAGCGTTTCTGAAAAACTCAAGGGCGGCCTGCGTGTGCTGCGTGGGACCGGACGCCGTGGGAAACTCGCCGGCAGCGATCTCTTCCTGCATGCCCTCCGCCGTCTCGTCGATAAACGCGTCGATGTTCGCCAGAATCATATTGACATCGGGGTTGTGCGGGTCGAACCACGATGCCTCCTGAATGACAGTCTTGATCCGGCGTGCGTCTTTGACCCGCTGCTCCGGGGCGCGGAACTTGTCCTGGACGACGATGATCATGTTCTGCACGTCCATGAGCGCGGTCAGGGTGACGTCTTTGCGGAACTGGGCCACGCGCTCCATACCGTCCATGACACCCCGATAGGCCTGCGCCACGTCGGACCGGGAGCCGCCGTCTGCATCGGTTTTCAGCCGGTTGAAGGCATTGCTGACCTCCGCGGGGGTCTCGCCGAAACGCTCGCCGAGAGGGCGCGTTGTCTCAGTCAGCGCGTCATATCGACTCTCCACGTTTTCGATGGCGGCGCGCAGCCTGGGCGCGTCGTCCGGCCAGGTCACGTGCAGGCGACTGATAGAGAAGCCGTGGACCTCCGGTGCGTCGAATGCGTCCTTGTGTGTTTCCCATGCTTCGAGCAGGCGCTGCCCATGCTCCAGCGCAAACTGCCGATCTTCGGGCGTGCCATCGTATTGCGCATGAGCAGGCTGGTTTATCATGGCGAAAAGGATTCCGATGAATAGGAAAGAGAAACTGACGGGCTGTAGCAGCCGAAAGACGTTCATGCTGGACCTCACAGGGTTAAGTACGTACACTTGGTTCAGGCGATGCTAGCGCTGCCGCTCGCCCAGCCCGGAACTATCGATAACCAGGAAGGGAGTGAGCATCGCACCTTGGAGCCTGACCTTCCTGCCCTCCACGCTCACCGCGTAGATCACGAGGCCATAATGATCTTCCTTGACGAACCGGCGGGCATCGCCCCACAGGCCACGCAAGGCTTCCTCGGGCGAGTCGTACTGCTCCTCCCAGTTGATAATCAGCATGCGCGGATTCTCGAAGCCGACCAGTGGATCATCAAACCCGACCAGTGGATCATCAAACCCTACCAGTGGATCATCGAATGCCTCCCAGGGTGAATCGATGGCACCGCGGCCTTGACCCGTCCGCCCCTTCCACTTGCACGGCCATGCCTGCTCGTCTGCCTTCATGCGATCAGTGCGCGTCAGTACCGACTTGCCGGACGCGAGCAACAAAAGGTCGGATGCAAACGGGCCATCTAGCTCCCGGCCTTTTCCGATGCCGTAGAAGAACTGGATACAGGTGTTTTCCTTCGGCGCTTGTACCTTGAGCCGGGTGTGCGTTTTCAGCGTCGTAGTGAGTTGCTTAACGGGCACCGCTTCGATGATGACTGGCTCCATGTGCATGGACACGAGTCCCTGTTTCTGCGCCTGCACCGTGCCCGGCAGGCTGAGGATGAGCGGAGCAAACAGCGCGAGGAAAGCGATATGAGTAAGCTGTCGTTTCATGGTTCAGGTAGGAAATAAATGGTTGCCTGAATGAATTACTGTGCGTTAGGCCCAAAGACGCGACGTTGCGCGCCGTAGTCGGGGACCACACCGAAGAGTTCCAGCGCTTTTTTCCACGGATAGCGGTTGGCGTACATCGTCACCTGATGCTCGATGAAGCCGCGCTTGTTCAGGCCGTTGATTTCGCGCAGCAGGTTGGCGTGCGAGTTGGCGTCGTAATGCGTCTGCTCGGTGTACTGCGCGTCGAGAAAGCCTTGCAGGTACGCCTCATCCAGCGGCAGCGCGGTCGTCTGGTTGACGTTGCCCTCGACGCTCGGCAGATCCAGGTCCACGAACTCCGGCGCGTCGATCTCCACGTACACGTTCGAGGCGGGTGCGAAGAAGAAGTCGTGGTGCTTGTTGCCGAAGAACAGGTTGTCGTCGATGTACAGATCCGTGTTGAAGCGCTGCGAGAAGATGGCCGCCGAGATGTTGAGCGCGATGATATTGTCGTGGATCTTGAACGTCGCGTCATTCTTCACGTCGATGCCATAGCCGAGTGAGCCGAAGTCGTGCGTGCGGCTCCACGAAAAGACAATCGTGTTGTGGTGAATATCGATGGTGCCGCCGTTGGAGTTCTTGCGTCCGTAGCCTTCGATGCTGGACATCCGGTTGGAGACAAACACGTTGTTGGCGATCTCAATATTGCCGTCGCCTCCCTGCCCGATCCGCGCACTCACACCGCCAAAGCTGGAGTTGATGAATGCATTGTTGCGCGCCACCTGGTTGTTGCCGTTGAGCACCAGCATGATGCCTTCCGGATTCTTG
>DATGCC010000446.1:0-2118 GCA_035312345.1 Rhodothermales bacterium | reverse complement strand
CAGTGCAATCACTACGTTTTATCTATCGAAAAACACACGCGCAACTGATCACGCCGGTGTGTCGCGGTCGGGCTGGATGGCGCGGTAGAGCCAGACACGGGCGCGCTTCCAATCGCGCCGGACGGTGGGCACAGACCAGCCTGTCACCTCGGCAATCTCCTCATACGTCAGCCCTCCGAAGTACCGGTACTCGACGAGTTGCGCCAGGCGCTCGCTGTAGGCCGCGAGCTTGTCGAGCGCGTCGTTGAGCGAGATCAGGTCAGCAGAACGTTCATCGGCGGCGATCTGCACAGCACTCAGCGGCACCTCGTGAGCCTGCCCTCCGCGCTTCTGGGCCGTGCGCCGACGGGCGTAATCGATCAGGATGAAGCGCATGGCCCGTGAAGCGGTGGCCAGGAAATGGGCCCGGTCGTTCCATTCGGCCTGGCTTTGATCGACGAGCTTGAGGTACGCCTCGTGGACGAGGGCCGTGGTGTTGAGGGTCTCGCCGGGCCGGTAGCGGACGAGGCGGCCGTGTGCGATGCGGAGGAGTTCATCGTAGACGACCGGATACAAATTTTGCTGAGCCTCGGCGTGGCCCTCGCTCGCCTGCTTCAAAAGCAAGGTGATATTATCCCGGCTAGCTGCCATCGCTGCTCCATGATCGATTGCGACTCATCTAAGGTAGGCAGGAACCGAGGTGGTTTACAACAGCGCCCTGAAAGGAGAAAAGTGCTCAAAAGAGCAAAAAAACCAGAAATGATCACTCCGCCGGGCCTTTTCCGATAAGAGAGAACAAAGGGTGTTATCTCAGATCTCGGATGCTGCACACATGCTCCTTCATGCACACCGGATCCACACAAGGCACAGATAATCGCCTGCTGCTTCCCCGTATTCACTTTAGGAGGATCACGATGAAGATACGACACATGGCTTACATCCTCGCGTTTGTACTCGCCTTGATCCCAGCAACGGTTGCAGCGCAGCAGGATACGGTCCCGGCAAGAATCGCCTACCAGGGCTACCTCACCAATACCGACGGCGACCCGGCCAACGGCACGACCTCGGTCGCCTTCAGCCTCTACGACGACGAAGCCGACGGCACGCAGGTCTGGCAGGAGACGCAGCAGGGCGTGGTCTTCACCGAGGGCGTTTTCTCGGTACACCTGGGGTCGGTCGTGTCCCTGTCCGAGGTATCGTTCGACCGGCCCCTGTGGCTGGGCGTGGTGGTGGCCACCCAGGGTGGGAGCGTAGTGTTGGAGCCCCGCGTGCCGTTCTCGGCGGTGCCCTACGCGATGAGTGTACGCGGCCTACGCTTCATGCCGGGGACCTCGCAGGTTGCCCCGAGCCCCAACCTGATAGGCGGGCACATCGCAAACGACGTTGCAGACGATGCGATCAATGGCGCGACGATTGGCGGCGGCGGTGTGGCGAGCGAGCCCAACGTAGTCACGGCAGACTTCGGCACCATCGGCGGCGGGCTTAACAACCGGGCGGGAAGCGTGGCGACGGTCGGCGGCGGAAGTGGCAATGTCGCTGGGGCGCGCGCCACCGTGGCGGGGGGGTCCAGCAACATGGCAAATGGCGATCGTTCCACGGTCGGCGGTGGCATCGGCAACGAGGCCAGCGCGGAGCGGGCCACCGTCGGCGGCGGTGCCAATAATACCGCGAGCGGCGACCGGGCGACCATCAGCGGCGGCGAAAACAACACGGCGGACCGGTATGCCACTGTCGGCGGAGGGCAGGTGAATACGGCTGACGGCTTCAGTGCTACCATCGGCGGGGGCACCTCGAACGTGGCCTCCGGTGAGTACGCAACGGTCGCCGGGGGGCAGGGCAACGAAGCCAGCGGCAATCATTCGGTTGTCGGCGGTGGACGGGACAACCGGGCTACGGGCCTGCTGTCGATGGTGCCCGGCGGTTTTCAGACGTATGCCACGGGCTTTGTGTCTTTTGCGGCCGGCTACAACGCCCGCGCTGTGCACGACGGTGCCTTCGTCTGGACGGACAGCGAAGGCATCCCGGTGCCGTTCTCTTCGACGGCTGAAGATCAGTTCCTGATCCGCGCCGCGGGCGGCGTGGGCATCGGCAACAACGCGCCGCGCGGAAGGCTGCATCTTACCGAGACAGACATCGGCC
>DATGCC010000445.1:0-3223 GCA_035312345.1 Rhodothermales bacterium | reverse complement strand
CCCTGAGCACCATCGTACAGAGTTTTTTGGAGGCCCGATAATGCTGCAACTCACCCCCCAAAGCCGCATCTTTTTAGCCACCGAACCGGTCGATTTCAGAAAAGGCATCGATGGGCTCGGTGCGGTGTGTCGCCAACGGCTTGGCCAAAACCCGCTTGAGGGCGCCGTCTACGTCTTCCGCAACCGCTCCGGCACCGCCCTCAAGCTCTTGCTCTACGATGGCCAGGGGTTTTGGCTGCTCATGAAGCGACTCTCTAAGGGGCGCTTCAACTGGTGGCCCAAGACGCCGGACGCACGGGTGCCTCTGTCAGCCCGAGAGCTCATGATTTTGATGTGGAATGGCGATCCTGAGCGCGCCCAGATGGCTCAGGACTGGCGACGCGTCGCTTAGGGTGAGGCCCGAGCGGTGGTATAGTTCCAGGGCAACCACGCTGAGGGCTCAGCAAAAACTTCAGCGCGGTGCTCTTGCAGAGCCACCAGATAATCGATGACGTTGACGCCCGCATAGATACACGTGGCGATGAGACTGGTGAGCACACTGGCAATGTAGGCGCTGTGCTCAGTCTTGTAGAACAGTGAGTTCTTGCGCTGCCGGATGAACAGCTTCAACGCCCGCTCAACTAAATTATTGTCCAGTGGCGCGCCGGGTATGGATAAGAATCGTGTCAGAGTTTCCCAGTGGCCTTGCATATAAAGAATCGCCTTACCTAACGAGCTATTGTCCTCCACCAGACGATCCGCCAGCTGATGGTCGAGCCATCCTTTGAGCTCGTCCATCAGCGGTTGGCTGTATTCCTGATGGTAAGCCAAGCGCGCCTCGGGGCTCATCTGCTGATCACGCGCCTCTTCATCATGGTCGAAGACTTGCTTCAACACATCGAGCACCACCCGGCATTCGCTGGGAAAGACCTCTTCGATATCGCTGAACTGACGACGCCCATGCGCCAGACAGTGGCAGCGAATCACCGACCCTTCCTTCAAGGTTGGTCCAAACCCCGAGGCAACCTCATTACGCGACAGCGCGTCCGACATCACGAGGGGTGGGTCTTGACCCGCTTCGCGTTGCTCCAACAACGCGGCCAGATTTTCTCCCGCATGCGCCCGGCCCGAATAATACAAGCAGATCAGACGCTCGCCCACCCTGACCACCAAGGCGGTGGTGAACATGCCGGTGCGCTCCTTGGCGCGCGATAAGCCCTGGGCCGCCGCTTCGGCTCGAATCTGTTGGTTTTCCTGGATCAGCGTCAATATCCGCACCGTGGTGTCGTCCTGGTGGATCAGCTCGCCCTGGGCCGCCAAGAACTCCAGATGCGCAAACACGACATAACCACAGTCGCCCACCCTCTCGATCTGATCCCACTGCGTTGAATCGGGCATCGGCACCCCGAGCATGGCTTGATAGCCCTGCGTGCGATAGAATGGCAGGCCCAGATAATACCGCCCCACCACCAGCACCGCCCGGGCGCGGGCGCTGTATTTCTCCTCACCTGCTTCATTTGGAAGGGGCGCAGTGAAAATCTGACCACACGCCGAACAGCGCAGTTTTTGCAGCTCGTAGCGCATGGCGCTGAGCAGGGCATGGCCGTCGATGCGAATCTCCACCCCAGGTGGCAGGTTATACAAGGTCCCCTGGCCACACACCGGGCAGCGTTGCCCCACGGCCAATTCCTCATGGCGGCATTCGATGCGCTCAGCTCCCACATAAGCATCAGCCCCCAGACGCCCCGTCCCTGCACGATGCCCGCCTTTGGGCTTCACCACCTCCGGCGTCTGCGAGGTATCCGGCGGCGCTTCACCCGTCGTCGCGTCGCTATCGCCGATGTCGGCTTCGAGGACCGCACCAGCAGTCATCTCATCGCCACCGGCTACACTCGGGGCGGACGAGTCCTCTGGCGCCGGCGATGGCTTGAGATACTGGCCAAAGAGCAAACCGCGAAGCCGTTTCACCGTGATCCGGGTCTCTTGCAGGGCAAATACCAGCCAGAAATACGTGCGGATGATCCGTTCCACCAGGCTCATGTCCGCTTGGGACAGCTGGTTCTGATGCATCCGTGTAATCAGGGCCTCGCCCTCTTCGCTACTCAGCGTCACGGGTTCTGCTGGCTTCTTCACGACCTATCCTTTGAGACTGGCGCTCGATGTTGGACAACCGATCGCATAGGTCTAACGCTGGCTGACGAGCTTGTCAAGCCGAGTGAAATCATGATGCCGGTCATCGACGATGGCGTGAGGCGCTCGCCGACTGACGCTGACGCTGCGCTTGGCGCGGTATCGTGGGGCGGGCCGGTAAAGGGGGTTGTGGTGGAGGCGACTCTGGCGCCTGATCATCCGGAAGCCTCAGCATGACTCGAAGAATGTGGCTGACGCGGTCGCGATCATCATCGCTTAAGCTGCTGGCTTGGACGCGTTCAAGCAAGGCCATGCCTTTTTGTCGGTTCAGGTAGAGGGCGAGCAGGTCTATGAAAAGTTTGAGCCGTTGAAACATCGTGGTGACCACCGTGATCTGGAGCGAGCACATCGGTTAAGGTTCGACATTTGATTTAACGGATTAAAAATGAGAAGTCAAGCGCGCCAATCGGAAGGTCACGGTTTTAGGTCACATAGGATCGCCTCATCATGATGATGACAGTCGACATACATACTAGCCCGAACCATACGCCTGGCGCATCGGTAGAAATGCGGGTTTTGATATATGGCGGAAAAATAATAAGACATGGCAATTTCTTGCCATGTCGCAGAGGTAAACGGAGTTGAACTAAATCGCTAAACGGCGGCTTCATCCCGCGCCTTCTCTTCCACTCATGCGATCATCGCCCTTCATATTGCCGCCTCCCATTCGATTGCGCCCATTCTGCGATACAGTGGCTCCAAATGGGCGCCCATCTCCGTCGCTCACGAACCTTCATCTTGCTAACGCAAAGGCGCCTATACTCTCACCGTTACCTATGGCATACTCACCAACCTGACAGATATGTATCCAAATCATGCCCTCGGACATTCCGAACCGTAGGAGGCAGCCTGGATGGGGCAGGGGGAATCCGACTTCGTTGGACGCGAGAACGAGATGGCGACGCTCTTGTCGTCGTTGCAGGCTCTCGATGCAGGGCAAGGACGCCTACTCATGCTCGTTGGCCCGCCTGGTATCGGCAAGACGCGCATCGCGCAGGAGGCCGTGACCCGCGCTCAACATCTTGGCGCCCTGACGCTATGGGGGCGATGTCCG
>DATGCC010000444.1:0-2983 GCA_035312345.1 Rhodothermales bacterium | reverse complement strand
ACTGTCAACGAGCAGTATGAATTGAAGAATGGACTCTCGGTGTTGGCAGCGTGGTCTTTCGTCGAGGAGACGTTTGTATTGACGATGGCCGACCACGTCTTCGGCGACGAGGTGATGGATCTGGCCCGTCAACACACGCCCGCACCCGGCCACGCTACGCTCTTGGTAGATGCCAAGATCGACACCATTTTCGACATGGACGATGCCACCAAAGTGCAGGTTGAGGACGGCAAGGTGCAGGCCATTGGCAAGCAGTTGCAGGAGTTCAACGCCATCGATACGGGCGTCTTTATCTGCACCGATGGGTTGATGGAAGCGCTGGCACACATCCACGCGCAGCAAGGCGATGCCTCGCTTTCCGATGGTGTGCAGCACCTCGCCGCCTCAGGCCGTATGGACACGCTCGACATTGGCGACGGCTTCTGGCAGGATGTCGATACGCCGGAGATGCTGGCACACGCGACCGAAATGTTGGAGGAACAGGCTGGGGTCGTGCATTAACTTTTCCGATGATGCGCGAGTAATAGGTGTTGAGAAAGGACAGGCTGAGCGCTATGGCTGTTTCTTTAGCTGTGCTTCAGCCTGGGGCAGCAATCTCTCTTTTACCCAGCGATAATCTGGGTCGAGCGTCAGGGCTTTGGTGAGCGCAGCGTGGGCTTCTTCGGGGTTTTGTATCAGATAGCCCTGGCCTATCCAGGCATACACCTCGGCGTGACCCCAATCCGGTAGCAGCGGATCCGACGGTGTTTGTGTTTCAAAGAGCTGGGCGGCTTGCTCGAAGTGCTCCATCGCAAGCTGAGGATCGCCGCCGTACTCAGGTGGGGTGAAGTAGAGGCCCGCTCCTGACAGGAAGAGCACGCGGGGGTTATCTGGCGCAAGCTGGAGAGCGTGTGCCCGGTATACCTCCCCAACTTCTCCGAGTGTTTGACCGAGGGAGTGATCGATATCGATCTGCAAGCCATAGCATCGGTCAAGGAGGGTGTAGGCATCGGCTAGGTCACCCTGTTTTTGGATGGCCGTTTCCAGGTCGGCGACGGCCTCGTTCAGGTAGGCCATGCGTTCGTCGGTCTGCGTACGCGGGAGGAAGGTGCTCAGGCGGTAGCTGGCATAGCCTGCGTAGTAGTACGCCAGGGCCGCTACCGAGGGATCCCGTTTCAAGGTATCAAAAAGTTGCCGGGCTTCTTGCATGCCCTCCCTATCCTGCAAGGAGGTGGCCTCGGCAAGGAGCGCTTTGCCATGCAGGATGGCCTGCCGCGTTTCGTCGGATTGCCCGTGGGCCGTGTTAACCAGCAGGAGCAGTACACAGCAGGCTAAAAAGCACGTCATCTTTCTCATGATGTTATCCTCGCATATGTAGAGAAAATAAATAAGGTTTTCAGGCAAGGCGTACAGAAGGTTGGACAAGACCAGATCCTAAACCTTAAACCCACTCAATCATGCCGTAGCGCATGAACTGGATTGGTGAGCGCGGCCTTGACCGACTGGTAGCTTACCGTCAGCAGTGCAATGCCCAGTGCGGTCAGGCCTGTCAGGAGAAAGACGCCAGCAGATATATCGACGCGGTAGGCAAACCCGTCGAGCCAGCGGTGCATGGCAACGTAGGCGAGCGGCGCGGCGACGACGAATGCGATGCCTACGAGGACCAGGAAGTCTCTCGACAGTAGCACTACAATCTGCGAGACGGACGCGCCGAGGACTTTGCGCACGCCGATTTCTTTCGTGCGCTGCTCGGCCATAAAGCTGGCTAGGCCAAACAGGCCCAGGCAGGCCACAAAGATGGTCAGCAGCGCAAAGTAGCCGACGAGGGTGCCAAGGCGTTGCTCCGCGCGATAAACCGCGTCGAACTGCTCATCCAGAAACGAAAAGCTGAACGGTCGATCTGGCTGAAACGCCTGCCATTCGCGTTCCAGGAAGGCGAGCGTCTCTTGCAATTGATTCGGATTGATGCGCACCGAGAGGTAGCTGTAGTACGTCACACGCACATCGGCAGGCAGCGTGTAGAACAGAATTGGCTCGATCTGGTGGCGCATCGACCGGTAGTGGAAGTCTTTCACAACGCCGACCACGCGACCCGTTACGGGGGTGGCTCCATTGGTGTAGTTGTACAGGGTAATTTCCTGGTTCATGGGATTCGTCAGCCCAAGCCGTTGCACAGCGCGCTCGTTGAGCAAAAAGCCCTCCGTGGCATCCACGCCGCGTTCAGTGGACAGGTCCCGCCCGGCTACGATTTCAACATTGAACGCCTCGGCAAAGTCAGAGTCGATGGTGAGGGTGGCCATGCGCAGGCTGTCCACACGGCCTTCCCGGAGCACTACCGGAAAATCGTAGAGGCCCTCGGTGTTGGGTGGAATGCCAGAAGTGGCGGTCACGGCCAGCACATTCGTATTCCGCAGCCATCGTTCTTTGAGGGCCTCGTAGTTGCGTGTGCCTTCGTTGTTCTGGTTGGGTAGCTCGACCACCACTACGTGCTCTTCGTCGAAGCCAAGCCGGGTGTTTTGCAGAAAGTCGAGTTGCCGGTAGATGATGGTCGTGCCGACGATGAGGACGCAGGAAATCACAAACTGAAAAACGACCAATCCTTTTCGCAACCACACCGTCGTGGAGCCGCTTCGCCCGGTGGTGTTTTTTAGCACCATCGCGGGCCGGAACGCTGAGAGATAGAAGGCCGGATAACTGCCTGCCAGGACGCCCACAAAGAGCACGATGCCCGAGAGTGTCAGGATAACCGACAGGTCTATAAAATCGATGAATCGGAGCGTGGTGCCTGCGATATGGTTGAACACGGGCAGTGCCAGCGCCGCCAGCCCAATAGCCAGCACCAGCGAGAGCAGCGACAACAGAATCGATTCCATTAGAAACTGCCGGATGAGTTGCGTGCGTTGGGCCCCCACCACTTTCCGCACGCCGACCTCGCGGGCGCGTTGGGCGGAGCGCGCCGTCGCCAGATTCATGAAGTTGATGCAGGCAATCAGCAGGATGAAAA
>DATGCC010000443.1:0-7942 GCA_035312345.1 Rhodothermales bacterium | reverse complement strand
CGTTGAGTTGGCCGGACATGGCATAGAGCCGTTCGATGAGCTTCTGGCAAACGCTCGACTTCTCACCCAGCCAAATCGGCGTCCCGATCACCAGAATATCTGCCGCCTGCACCTTTTTGAAGATTTTGGGCCACACATCCTCCGAAGCGCCGTGCTCCGTCATGTCTGGATACACCCCTTCTGCGACGGCATGATCGACAAACCGAATCGACTCGACACTGACGCCCTGCTTGCAGAAAATATGGCGAACCACATCCAGCAGGGTGTCGGTGTGCGAGGGCTGTGGCGAGCGCTTGAGCGTGCAGTTGACGACGAGCGCACGGAGGTCGTCATAGGAGGCTGGAGGCGTGGTTTCTTCCATCGTATCGGAGCTTCTCAGGTGGATGATTTATCGCAGCATGATTCTCCGTGCAGAAGCCGTTGGGAATGTTACGTGCCTTATTACTGCGCCCACGGAGGCACAATGCCCAGTTGTACATCGAATACGACAGTCACGAGCGTGTAGGCAAAGGCCGTCAGCAAGAGCATGAAAATAATATTGAGCACACTGCCTGCCCGCACCATCTGAGGAATGGTGAGAAAGCCACTGCCATACACGACGGCGTTGGGCGGCGTAGCGACGGGCAGCATGAAAGCGCAACTCGCTGCCAACACCGCCGGCACGGCCAGCATCAGCGGGTTCTGCCCGATCCCGATGGCAACAGATGCTACCACCGGCAGAAAAGCCGCTGCTGTCGCTGTGTTGCTGGTCAACTCTGTCAGCAAAATAATCAGTATGGCGACGAGCAGGATGATGAGCAGGATGGGCCAGGTGCTGATCCCTGAAAGGCTGTTGCCAATCCACGTGGCGAGGCCGGTGTTGCTGATGGCAGCGGCCAGCGACAAGCCGCCCCCGAAGAGCAAGAGCACGCCCCACGGAATGCGCTCGGCGCTCTCCCAGTCCAGCAGGAAAAGCCCGCCCCGCCAGTCCACGGGAATCAGGAAAAGCAGCACAGCCCCAAACATAGCGATCCCTGTATCGGAAAGGCCGGGTATGTAAGCTGCCAAAAACGGTCGTGTGATCCAAAGCAAGGCCACACCAACGAAGATGACCGCTACCATCTGCTCGGGCCGGGTGATGCGCCCGAGCTTTCGTAGTTCGGAATCGATCAGCGCTTTCCCGCCAACCAGTTCCTTGAGGCGCACAGGATACGTGAACCGCGTGAGCACGACATGCGTGATTGGCAAACCAATGACCACGAGCGGCAGCCCTACCATCATCCACTCGGCAAAACTGATGTCGAAGCCATAGGTCTCGCTCATAAACCCGACGAGCACAGCGGTCGTAGGCGTGCCAATGATGGTTGCCATCCCACCAATCGACGCGGCATAAGCAATAGCGAGCATAAGCGCCACAGCAAAGTTCGACGCCTCGCCCCCACCGCGCCCCTTCTTGCCCCCTGCCAGGTGCACCACCGACAGACCGATGGGCAACATCATCAGCGCTGTGGCTGTGTTACTCACCCACATGCTCAAAAAGGCCGTGCTGATCATAAAGCTGGCAATGATCGACCGGGGCCGTACGCCAATAAGACGGATCAGGTTGAGGGCAATGCGCCGATGCAGGTTCCAGCGCTCCATTGCCACAGCAATGATGAATCCACCGAGGTAGAGAAAGATCAGGGGATTGGCAAAAGGGCTGGCCGCTTCACCAATACTGGAAATGCCGAGGACGGGGAAGAGCACAAGTGGCAGCAGGGCCGTAACCGGGATCGGAATAGCCTCGGTCATCCACCAGACCGCCATCAGCACGCCAACCGCTGCCGTGCGCCAGGCCGGAAGGGTCAACCCGACGGGGACAGGAGCCAACAGCAGGACAAAGAAAAGCACAAACCCGACTACCAACCCGATCCACTGATACAGCCCGTAGGCGCTATCGAGTGACGTGCCCGTGTTTTCGGGGAAATCGCCGGAGGGACCGGCGCGCTCCTGCTGCGACATAGCGGATGGGATTCCTGCTCAACGGTAGATCATAGAGCCGGAATATATCCGCCGCAGGGGGCGAAGTGCAAGACCTGCCGATTTCCCTTCTATTGTGTTACAACACCCGTACGACGATGCATTCGGAAGGCACCTCATCGCTAGCCGGCACAGCCGAGACGCGGAAAGTGACGTCGTTTCCGGCAATCTGACGTTTGATTTGGGCTTTGTGAATCAGACCGTCTTCATAGCCGTCATCCTGAATCACGACGCGCCGGATGACTGAAATGAGGTCCTGCGCTGAGATATGATCGATTACCCGCTCGCGGCTGAGCAGGTCGTCAAGTTGCAGGTATACCTCCATCTCGTCGGTGGGCGTCGGCATCAGGCAGAGATCGGTGGCTCCCTTGTCTAGCGCCTCAACAAGCACCTCGTCAAAAAGATCAAGTACGTCGGCATCGGAAGGAATTTCGACCAGTTCTGCCTCCACGCTATCGACCACTATGTTTGCCAGGAAGTCTTTCGAGATGCCACTCAAGCCACGCAGGTGCTTGTAGCGTTGCGGAAAGGCTTCGATCAGCAAAGCAATGATCTCTTGCTCGGGGGCATAGCGTAATTCAAACCCGCCGAGATCCAGGGTGGGCAGCAACCGGTGCACATCGGGGCGGGTGGGATCCTGTGTAGCAAAGACAAGCCGAGTCCGGTGTGTATGCGCCTGCTCCGACTCGGTAATCGGAATCACCCGCAGTTCCACGAGTTGATCCCATTGGGAAACGGCGACCTGCTGTTCTACTTTGTGAATCAGGCCAATGGCACGGCCCCGCGAAATCCGGGCCGTCTCGAAACCATAAACGCGGGCGGCTTCGGCATACACCAGTTCCCGGTCGATCTCAGGAAACAGGGTGAGCACACGCCACAGTGGCTCCTTTACCCCCTCCTGCCCCATCTGTTGCCAGAGTTGCCATGCCAGTTCGACCTGTTCTTCGTAAACCACCTGATCAAAGAGCAGCATGATGACCACCCGGTCGCGCAGTTCGAGCGCCGAGAAAGGCGGGATTTCAGAAACAGAAGGACCCGACGGCTTCAGATACGGCAATGCCATCTCATCGAACGGAGATTGCTTAGAGACCTCTTCTGGCTTATCCCATAAGCGCCCCAGGAGGTTGTCCGATTCGTGGTGCCTTTCCATCATTTTATGTTGCGTTTGTATACGGCCCATCAGTTATCATTCTGACCAGCAGGGCAGGTGGTGCAAAAGCACTCCATCGTTCTCTCCTTTTGCAAGTTGGCATACTCAGAAGACAAAGGAGAAAACCCGCTTTGCATAGTGCTAGGTGGGGACCGCAAGGGCTGTGCCATTGCTGTAAGGCAATCTCCCTTTTTGCCATTTTGGGCTCAAAAGGCTTAAAATGAGGCTTTTTGATTCTTTTTTGTTGGAAAGGCCGCGTATCTAAAAAAGACTAATTCTCAATTCAATACCCGTCGCTAGACCTCCTGTGGTCTTTCGTCGGCGGATTCCTCGGTGCCAAGTATCTGCTCTACATCGCTTGGTGCGGCTTTGTCCTGGGCAGTTTCCTGGCGGATAGCAGGCAGGGCGTCGTGGCTGATAAAGCCACGTGCGGCTGCGTGCTCGGCTGCTGCAACGCTGTCTGCCACCAGCGCCATCGGGATGTCATTTGCTTCGACTTCCGCAATCAACGACCGGACCGCTTCGTCGCGTGCATCTTCGCTCACGTCTCGAATGTAGACGGCCAGGATGCGCTCTGGAAAATCATCAATGACCTCGCGGTAGATTTCAGGGTCCTTCTGCCCGCTGTCGCCGATGAGGATAAACCTGAGGTCGGGATAAAACCGCAGGATGCGCTCGATCTGCTCCAGCTTGTGGCTGTGGTGGCTCGACTTGATGAACGTCTCCCGGTCGATGCCGAGGTCTCGCAGCATAAAGGGCCCGCGTGGAATATCATGCACTTCGCAGAAATCGACGAGCAGATCATACAGATTCCACGGGCTGCTGGACACGAAAAACAGCGGATGCTGCCCTTCTCCGGATGATCCCCCCTGAAGCGCTTGATACAACGCCGCGACGCCTTTGAACGGCAGACGGGTGCGGGCGTTGTTCAGAAACGTGATCCGCGCCATGCGTAGCAGGTTGGTCGCTCCCGTCTTGAGAATCGTGTCGTCCACATCGCTGATGACACCAAAGGCAGCCTGCGAGGGATCGGGTACCATCACCTCGCCCGTCGTACCTACCGGCTGGCCCTCCAGCTTGGCCTCCTCTACCAGTTCCAGTTCCACCTCGTGCCAGAGTTTATCGGTAGGCAGCGCCTCGGTTGGATGCAGCGTTACCTCGAAATAGCCTTCGGGGTCGGTGACGACGATCTGCTCGGCATCCAGCAAGCGCACACGCAGGCGGACGCCGGGCACTTCGTCCGTCTCGAACCGCTTGTAGGCCGCAACAAGGTTCTGCCACGTCGTGTCGCGTGCTTTGGCTTCACGGAACCCCTTGTCTTCGAGCACGCGCCCTTTGATCCAGACGCGGTCGGGCGTTCCAAAGCCGCGATACGGGACGATAAGCAGGGGTTCGGTGTGCCCGAGGCGGTCACTCAGACGGGCTCGCAGGGTGTCAAACTGTTCTTCGGCGGTAGCTGCGGTTTGGTGAGCTAGATGGGTAAGAATGTTTTTCCAGTCAGCCATGGGCAGGGCGGTGGTCAATTGCTTTCAGAATACTTTCGAGTTTGAGCGGCGCATCATCGCGGCGCAGTTCAGTACCATCTTCATCGAGCAGGATGACACAGAAATGATGCTCTGGATGGATGGCAAGATACTTGCGCCAGGCTGCCGCTTCCGCCTGATCCAGCTTGCGCCCGGCAATCGTACAGGCCCCCTCAGATAGGATCTGGCCCACCAGCAAGCGACGGGCTTTGGTCGCCTCCTCTGCTCCAATAAATTGCCGTTGCTGTGTTTCGAGCGCCGGAATTTTCTGGGAGGGCGCAAACATCAAAAACAGCCGATGGGTGCCTATGTAGGGAGCCAGCGGTGCAGGTGCGGTCATGTCCTTATCAGAAGAGGTGCGCAGGCAGATGATACTCCATCCGTGTATGACGGCTGTGGGTTTTGCCTGATCCACTTTTTGCCAATTGTAGCCCCATCGTTGCAACCCGGAAGCGGCTCTCTTCGTCCGCTTTAAACGAATCGTTATCTTGAGTCCCCCGCAACCGACTTCCGCCTCCTATGCCCTGCCTCTTCGCTGTCATCGCGCTGATCACCCCACGCTTTGTGATCATCATCCTGTGGTTGCTCTCCGACTGGTTCACGGGCGTCTTCGACGATCTTATTCTACCGGTCGTCGGCTTCATCTTCGCCCCAACGACGCTACTCTGGTACAGCGCCGTGCAAAACTGGTACGGCGGCGAATGGGGTGCCATGCAAATCGTCGTTGCCGTCATCGCGCTGATCATTGATCTCTCCCCGGCCAGTAGCAAGCGCAATAAGAAATGACGATGGCGTAAAAGCCTGAATCATTCGCCATCCTTAACCATCTGGCCGCAGATCGCCCATCAAGAATTTGGCGACGAAGATGGCTTTGCCGTGCGCTTCGTAGGACGCCCGCATCTCACGACTCACTGCTTCCATCACTGCCTCGTACGAGCCGTAGATTTGCGTGCTGAGCGTGTTGCTGATGACGTGCAGTGCCGGATCCTTGCGCAGCCGGGCGATGAACGCTTTGATGGCGGGCTTGTAGTCCTCATTGAGCGGATACATGCTTACTTCGACGGAGAGGTTCATGATTACTGGTTTATGGTTTATGGTTGCAGGTTTATCAGGTTGACAGGTTAGCAGGTTTGAAGTTCGTTCATTTACCATTCCCTATCTACTATTCACCATCCGCCTTCTTTCTCACCGAATAAGGAACCCGGCACGACATCCTTGGCGTTAGGCTCCTCCGTTATTATTCCTTTGCATCCTGCGCCGATGTCCCAACGATTTGCTTTTCTTTGTGCCCTTGTGCTGGTTTTTGGCCTCAGCGCCTGTGCCTCCACCGAGCCCACCCCGGCTCCTGCTGAAACCGCCACCGAATCGCCTGTAGCCGAAGCGGATGCGCCTTCAGAAGACACTACCATGTCTCTCGATGCGGTGATGCCAGTGGATCCTGCCGTGCGCATAGATACGCTGAACAATGGCCTTGTCTACTACCTGCGCCACAACAACGAGCCGAAAAACCGGGCCGAACTGCGGCTGGTGGTGGATGCGGGATCGGTGTTGGAAGACGACGACCAGCTAGGTCTGGCGCACTTCCTGGAGCACATGCTGTTCAACGGCACGCAGCGCTTCGAGGAAAATGAACTGGTCAACTTTCTCGAACGCACCGGGATGCGCTTCGGACCGGATGTAAATGCCTATACGTCTTTCGATGAGACGGTCTACATGCTGCAAATCCCGACGGACAGCAGTGAGATCGTCCAGAAGTCGTTCGATGTGCTGGAAGACTGGGCCGCCTATGCCACGCTGTCCGGGGAGGAAATCGACAAAGAGCGCGGCGTGGTGGTGGAAGAATGGCGGCGCGGCACGGGTGCAGGTGGGCGCATCCGCGATCAGATTCTGCCCGTGCTGCTTGCCAACTCGCCCTACAAAGACCGCCTCCCCATCGGCGACACGACCATCATCAACAATGCCGATTACGACACGCTGCGCCGCTACTACCGCGACTGGTACCGCCCAAACCTGATGTCTGTGGTAGCCGTGGGTGACTTCGACCTGGATCACTTCGAGGGCCTCATCCGCGAGCATTTCTCTACCCTCACCAATCCCGACGACCCGCGCCCAAGGCCAAGCTTGGAGGTACCGGGCCATGAGGAAACCCTCTACAAAGTCGCCACTGACCCGGAATACCCGGTGACGCAGGTGCAGGTCAACTTCAAGCAGAAAGCCAAGCCATTTAAGACGGTAGACGACTACCGCGAGGTGCTGATCGGCAGCCTGTTCAACAGCATGCTCAACAAGCGTTTCGCCGAAATTGCCCGGCAGGGCAATGCGCCCTTTCTGGGCGCAGGCGTCTCGAAAGGCAGCCTCGTGCGCCCGGCGGTGTCATACAGCATCGGTGCCCAGGTGCAGGAAGACAGCATCCTCGTAGGTCTTGATGCCGTGTTGACCGAAGCCGCCCGTGTGCGCCAACATGGCTTCACGGAAACCGAACTAGCACGCGATAAGCAGGAAACGCTGCGGGCCTACGAACGCGCTTTCAACGAGCGCGAGAATACCGAATCTGGCTCCTATGCCAGCGAATACGTCAACCATTTTCTCGAAGACGAGCCCATTCCCGGAATCGCCTATGAGTACGAACTGGTGCAAGAAGTCTTGCCCGGCATCACCGTCGAGGAAGTCAACGCCCGTGCTGCCGAACTGCTGGCCGAGGAAAACCGCGTGGTGCTGGTGCTGATGCCTGAAAAGGAGGGCCTGACGCCACCCGCCGAAGCCGAGCTCACCGCTGTGCTAACGGACGTCCAGCAGAAAAACATTGGGCCGTACGTGGACGACGTAAGTGACGAGCCGCTGGTAGCCGTCGAGCCACAACCCGCCGCTGTGACTGCTGAACGTGAGATTCCAGAAGTCGGGATCAGGGAGTTCACCCTGGCGAACGGCGTGCGCGTGGTGCTAAAACCAACGGATTTCAAGCAGGATGAAGTTATTTTCCGCGCCTTCAGTCCCGGCGGCACCTCGCTGGTCGAAGACGATACTTATCTGGACGCCAGCACCGCCGACGCGCTCGTCGCCCGCAGCGGTGTAGGCGCGTTTGACCGAACGGCCTTGCAGAAGAAGCTTTCGGGCAAAGTCGCGTCTGTGACCCCATATATCGGCGAACTGGAGGAAGGATTGCGCGGTGGAGCATCACCGGAAGACCTGGAGACGCTATTTCAACTGATCTACCTTTACTTCACTGCACCGCGTGCGGATAGCTCGGCGCTGGCGGCCTATCAGAACGAGC
>DATGCC010000442.1:0-4157 GCA_035312345.1 Rhodothermales bacterium | reverse complement strand
GAAAGCGACCACCTGACCATCGGGCGAAAAGGCAGGTGCTTCGTCGCCGTAGTCCGACGAAGCGGGCGTTGTTAAGGGGCGGGTGGCTCCGGTGTCGAAGGAATACAGGTAGATGCCGTAGGGAGCCTGGGCAGACTCCCGATCGGTGAAGGCAATCAGATCGCCCAACGGCGACCAGTCGATCTCCGGGCGGCTCGTTTGGCTAATGTCAGTGAGTTTCCGTTCGGAGCCGCCGAGGGCAGGCACTACGAAAAGGCCGTGCAAGGAGCGAGCGAAAGCGATCTCGCGTCCATCAGGCGACCAGGATGGGCTCCATTCATAGAGCGGTGAGTCCGTGAGTTGGAGCGGCTCCTCGGCACCGATGAGCTTCACATACACGTTCAGCGGACCGTTCTCTGGCCCGCCGGTCCAAATGAAGGCTGCTTTCCTGCCATCAGGGGACAGCGCGGGAGCAAACTCGAAGCCCGGCGATGTGGTGAGGGGGCTGGTTTGAACGAGGTGGGTCGGTTCGGGTGCGGGGGCCTCTAAAAGGGAAAGCCAGATTCCTACGCTGACCAGAACCAACACCAGCACGATGGCTGCCACGATCCACGGCGTCGGTATAGGCTTCCCGTCTGGGCGGATATGCTCGAAGGAGGCCACACTGAAGTCAGGTTCGGGCACATGGTCGCCGCTCATCTCTTCGTAGGAAACGGGGGCCATCAGGCGGTACCCGGCCTTCGGAATAGTCTCGATGACAGCAGGCGACCGGGGATTGTCGCCGAAAACTTTACGCAACTCGGAAATGGACCGCGAGACAACCTCTTCGCCAACGACCACATCGGACCATACCGCATCAAGAATTTCCGCCCGGCTGACCACGTCGCCTGCCCGCTCCGCGAGGTAGACGAGCACCTGCATAATCTTGGGCTCTACCTGTGTCGCTGCCTCTGCTCCCGATATGCGATTGCGTTGTGGCTGGACGTGCCATCGGGCGATGTAAAAATCGTTTCTCAAGAAGCATCAAGGATTAAAGATGGGGCAGTAAGCGCTTTCCCAAAAAACGAGTCTGGCACGGCACAGGTTGCAAAAGGAGCCGCCTTAAGAAAACTTAAAGCGATCCTTAAAACTCCTTCAGGACTTTGCCCCCTGGCAGGTGCTCATTGGGATCCATCTAGAGTCCACCTTCCAAACTTCAACACATCTGCACCATGCGAAGCTATTTTCTGCTTTTCATCGCCAATTGCTTTTTCGTAGCGATACCTTCCAGCCTAGCACAGCCGATTCATACCGAGATAGCGCTGGTCGATGCCGAGTTGTTCGGGGTGGACCGGTCCCACTCACACCTTGGCTTTTCCATTCGCTTTATGGGTATGAGCTCGGTGAAAGGCACGTTCAACGATTACGATGTCGCCATTCTCTACAACGAAGCGGATATGACCAAGACGTCGGTCACGGTGATCCTGGATGTAGCCAGCATCGACACGGCCAACGACTGGCGGGACAAGGACCTCCAGAGTGAACGATTCTTCGACGCCGCGCAGTATCCGAAGATTGTTTTTCAGAGCGACCGGATAGAGGAAGCGACAACGGGGTTTCTCGCCCACGGACGCTTAACGATGCGCGGTGTAACCAGGGAGATCGCAGTACCTTTGAAACGGACCCTGCTGCGGACCGCCGATGCGGGATGGGGCAACATTCGGATCGGGTTTGAGGGACGCTTCACCCTCAACCGCACGGAATACGGCATTCATGGAAGCGATTTCTGGGGAGTCGGGATGCTGTCCGAGGAGGTCGATATCGAGTTTGGCCTGTTGGGCACCATTATGAACCAGGAGAAAATCACCTTCCGGTCGCGTGAGAAACCGTCGATAGGAGAGGTGCTCCAGCAGACCATTGCAGAAAAGGACGTCGCGGCGGCCGTGGCGCAGTATCACGATTTGAAGACCCAGCATGAGACCGATTATAACTTTGCCGAAAGCGAGTTAAACAGGCTCGGGTATAAACTGCTCGAACAAGGGCGCGCAGCAGAGGCTGTGCAGGTCTTTCAGCTAAACGCCGAAGCGTATCCTGAGTCGGCCAATGTGTATGACAGCCTCGGGCAAGGCTATGCCGCACTGGGAAACCGGCAGCAGGCCCTCGCCCACTATAAACGCGCCCTGACGCTCGACCCCTACATCCCGTCGGCGATGGAGATGACACGCCGCCTCGGCGGATAGACGCGCCCGACTCCGTTCTCGCGCTGGTTTTCACACTACCAGACTACCACACCCCAACATGACGACGTATCCTGCTCGCCTGTCCCTGGCCATTGCTGTGCTCGGCCTGGTTGTGGGCGCGTCCACTGGGCTGGCCCAGACACCGCCGCCCATGCCTGATCCGGCGGACGAACTGGGCGGGGCCGTGTATGAACTGGACACGCAGCACTCCCTGCTGGATTTTACGGCCCGCCACCTGGGCTTCGGACGGGTGCGCGGAACCTTCAATGAGTACCGCGCCGCCGTCTTTTTCACTCCGCAGGATCTGACACAGTCTATGTTTCGCATGGTAGCCCAGACTGCCTCATTAGACACGCAGCATCCGGGCCGTGATGATCTCTTGCAACGAGAGTTCTTTGCCGCCGAAGAGTATCCCTATTTGACATTCACCAGCCAGGCCATCCGTCCCCGTGGCGACGGCTATGTCATGCAGGGCGATCTCCAGATCCGCGACGTGACGCGAACCGTGGAAATCCCTTTTAGCGTGATCACCCTGGACGGACGCGACCAGTGGCAAAACCGCCGCATCGCCTTCGAGGGGCACCTCACCATCAATCGCAACGACTACAACGTCGTCTACGACAACGACTTCTGGAACGGGATTGTCTCGGACTCAATCCAGATCGACATTAGTTTTGCAGCAGCCCGGTACAATGCCCTCAACGAGATCTTTCCCTGGCGAGAGCAGGGCATTGGCACCATGATTCGAGACGGGATCGACACAGATGGCCTGGAGGCTACGCTGGCCCGTGTGCGCACCCTGTATGGCGATGAACGCGAAGCCTGGAGCTTTGATTTTCGCCAATTCTACCGGGCTGGTCGGGCGCTTTATCAACTAGAACGGTTTGACGAGGCAGAAGCGGTTTTTGTCTTTGCGCTTGACCTCCTGGCGGATTCAGCCGATGCCGCTGAGTTGGCTGATTTTCACCTGTCGCTCGCCGAGGTTGCATGGGCACGCCGCAAGCGCGAGGCCGCACAGGCTCACCTTCAGCATGCGCTCAATCTCGATGCTATGAACCCGGCGGCCTATGTATTGTCCCAGCATATGCAGTAAGAAGCCTGCTATCCGCTAGTTGATGCCGACATCTTCCATCTCGCCGCCGTCCATCTCGCGGTCGCCCCGGTTGCGGCGGCGCGTTTGCTGGCCGAAGTTGTAGGTGAACGTCAGGTAGGCAATGCGCGACTCCCACTTGCGGCTGCTTTCCTGGTAGAAGTTGGCGTCGCTGGTGACGAAGTCGAAGCCCATCGTGTCGAACGGATCGCTGAGGCGCAGGCTGAGGCTGGCTTTGTCGTTGAGCAGTTTCTGGCTGAGGGCGACGTTCGCCATCGAGAACGACGAGATGCGGCCCTGCTCAATGTCGATAGGGGCGCGGTAGAAATAGAACGCCTGCATACTCAGACCGGGGCGCACCTCCCACGAAGCGTTGAACCGCACCGACCAGCCAAAGGCCGAATTGCCAAGGTCGCCATCCACGTTGCTGCCATCAGTGACGAGCTTATAGCCGTTGAAGCTGGCGAAGCCGCTGAGGCTTTTGCCGAGTCGCAGTGAGCCAACGAGTTCGGCCCCGTAGGAATCGCTGGTGTCGAAGTTCTCAAACGTCGTGCGCGAGATGCCGTCCTGATCGACGGTCTTGAGCCGCCGCATTTCATTTACCGTGTGGCGATAGAACGGTGTGACGCTGATGGTGCCACGCTGCGAGAACTGCTGATAGGCCATCTCCACGGCGTGCGTGTATTCCGGCTTCAGGTAGGGGTTGCCCACGAAAAGGTTCAGCGGGTCGTCGAGCGAGGTGAACGGGTTGAGCATCCGGGTGCGGGGGCGCTGGACGCGCTTGCTGTAGCTCAGCTTCACCTGCCGCGCATCGGTCAGCTTGTACGACACGAACGCGCTCGGGAAGATGCTGAAGTAGTTGTTCTCGA
>DATGCC010000441.1:0-9094 GCA_035312345.1 Rhodothermales bacterium | reverse complement strand
GGAAAGAACAAGGCACAGGAAGAACTGAAGGCGGCAGCAGCTACGGGCCGCCTGGTGCTGGTGGAGGGCATAGGGGACGGCGCGTGGTTCAGTACCTACGTCGGACAGCGCTCGCTCCTCCTCCAGGGTGATATCCTGGTGGAGTTTCACCTGGCCCTGCTACCCGACGCCACGACGTACATGATGGAGAAAAACCATGCTGCACTCCGAGTCCAGTTCGAGCCCCTGGCCCGGAGCGTGGCCTCACGCCTGTAAGCCTTTGTAGTTGGCCTCCATCTATGCATTCGAAGGCACTGAATTGCCTGACCTTGAACACAAAAAACCTATGAATACATCCCGTTTCCTTCTCCTGCTGCTTGCGGCAGTGCTGTGTATGCCAGCGATGGCACAGCCGCTGTCAGCACGCAACACCGTCTACGTGCAACTCGGCGGCAACGCCATTGCTTACTCACTCAACTACGAGCGGTTGTTCACCGCGCACCTCACAGGCCGTATCGGGGCCATGTATGCACACCTCGATGTCGGAGATCTGGAGGACGTGACCGAGACCGAGGGAAAAGAAACCCTTGTCTTTGTACCGGTTATGGTCAACTACCTGCTAGGCACCGGAAAGCATCGGGTAGAGCTAGGTGCCGGTCCGCTGCTTGTAACCTCTGATGCAGGCGGCGGTGGCATAGCCGCCACGGCCACGGCGGGCTACCTCTACCGGCCCAACCGTGGTTTCAACGCCCGCCTCGGCTTCACGCCTGCCTTCAGTACGGGGTTCTTCCTACCCTGGGGTGGTGTCGGTCTCGGTTACAGCTTCTGAACCCTACCCATGCCGCTTTCCCCCATCCACGATGAAGATCCCGAACACCCTATCATAACATAAACCCGCGCGATGCCATGATCTACGCCCGTAATGCAGCCCTACTCGCAGCGATGACTCTACTCCTGACCGCCTGCACCACCGAACTACCCACGCAGGTCGTGGAATCTGAGGCGACGCTTGAAGACGTCGCCGAAGTTGCCGTGGCCAAGCGCGGAGGCATCGGCCCCGTCTCTGTGCTCGGCACGCGCCTGCACTCCATCGGCGGCGGTGATTTTACCGGACATCTACACCTCCGGCTTCGCGCCACACGCGACGACACGGGCTACCTGCTCAGCATAACGGGGCTTATTCTCAACCATGCCGGGGAGATGTTCATAACGGGCGACATCCTGCAGGTAGCTCCAGAGCCAACGCACCGTCCCGTACTGACACTCTTTCGGGATGGAGAGGCCACCTGCCGGGTCATCAGCCTGCGCGGGGAAGGAGTGATCGACGCGGCCCTCGCCCGGCAGATGATCGCCAGCCCAAGCCAGTTTGCGGCAGTCTTCGCGACAGCAGCGCAGCCGGACGGTGCCCTCCTCGGTGTCTTCAAGAATCCCGGGCCGCCCCAGGGTCCGGAGTTGAACCCCGGCCCACCTCAATTTCCTCCGAACCCATGCGTTGTGGAAGTACAGCCCGCCCTGCCCGACACGCGCGGATGAAGGTGGGCAACCCCTCGTTGGAGGTGAGAATCCAGAGCGTTTCCCATGATGGATTCCCAATGCACAACATAGTAGCCGGATTGGGTGTGAGACCACAGGGAAAACCCCTGCTGCCTTTTTCATATACAGAAGAAGCCCCGGCCGCATGATGCAGCCGGGGCTTCTTCTAAAAGTCGAAGTCCTGCTTAGTCCTCCGTACCTGCCGAGGGATCGCGGAAGTAGATTTCGTTGTCGAACATTTCCTGGATAGCAATCTCCGTCGGCTCCGGCTTCACCTCGTACTCGATAGAGACGCGGGTCTGCTCTTCCTGAAAGCGCGGGTCTTCCAGTTCCGGCTCGAAGCCCTCGAAGTACGCCAGTTTGTTGTCCAGTTCGTTTTTCATCAGCGAGGCCACCTGCCGCGACCGCTTCGCGAGGATTGCGACCGACTCGAACAAGTTGCCTGTGTGATCGACCAGACCGTCGACATCCACTGTTTTAATAGCCATGAACCTATGTATTTGCTAATCGCTCCAGATAAACCTATGGCGGGGCTGCCATAGCTGAGTTTGCACACGCAGAGTAGGCTGATGTTCCCATCCCTGTTGCCCAGTGCTGTTTCAAAAGGTGATTTAACAAACCGGGTCGGCGTTACGGAGAGCGGAAGGCGGGAAGCGGAGAGCGGTCAAAAGGCGTTTTCGCGCTCTGCCCTTCGCCTCCCGCTCTTCGAACGCTAGGCTTGTGAGAACTGCATCGCACGAAGGCAATATGGAACTGCCTTTTCGGGTTCGTTATACTATCTTAACACCACTCCCATGCCTGCTACCTGACCTTTTATGAGCCACCGCTTTATCTACTTGTTCTTGCTACTCGGCGGCGGCGTGCTCGGTGTGGCCTGCTCCAGCTATACCGTGCTGTCCGAAGAGATACCACCGCCGGGACCGCTGCCCGAAACAGATACCTCTTTCCCCGAAGACCATTTCTCCAAGACGGCGCTGGCAGCTGACCTCCGCTTTCTGGCATCGGACGAGTTGATGGGGCGCAAGGCTGGCACAGTGGGCAACAATGTGGCGGCCCGCTACATCGCCGAGCAATTTCGGGCAGCAGGTGTCCAGCAGGTGGAAGGGGCAAAAGATTACTTTCAGCCGATCCCGTTCACCCGCACGACACCGCCCGCCAAGGGCAAGCTCGTCCTGATGGACACGACCTACATGCAGGGCGAAGAACTGCTGCTCCTGGCGGGCGAAGGCACCTTCGAAACCAGTGCGCCGGTCGTCTTTGCCGGATTTGGCTACGAAGACGCTGACTACGATAGCATTGACGCGAGCGGCAAAATCGTCGTTACCCGCGCCGGTAGCCCTGCCGATCAGGGCGTACAGGGGGCGTTCCGCGCCATCGATCATAAACGGCGGCTGGCGGCAAAGCAGGGGGCCGTCGCGGTCATCGAGTTGTATAACAACACGTTCCCCTGGCGCGACCTTGTCAGCGTGCTGGGCACACCGCGCTTTGGCCTGGAAACACCTGATCCTGATGAACCAACGCTCCCGCTAGCCTGGCTCGACGACACCACCGGTACCTTCCGGCCCCGCCTGCAAGATGCAGGTCTCACAAAGGCCCTGTTGATCTCCTCAGGCATGCACCGCGAGCCGGCTGTCTCAAACAACGTCGTCGGTATGATTGAAGGCAGCGACCCGGATCTGCGCGACGAATTTGTGGTGCTGATGGCGCATTACGATCACATCGGCGCGGGCATGCGCAATGGCCCTGGGGCCTCCCCTGCCGACAGTATTTTCAACGGGGCCCGCGACAATGGAATGGGCGTGGTAGCTGTGATGGGAGCCGCCAAAGCACTGGCCGAACAACCACCAAGCCGGTCGGTGCTCTTGCTGGCACTCACCGCCGAAGAAGGCGGCCTGCTGGGCAGTCGCTACTATGTTCAGAACCCGCTGCTACCACTCGACCAGATGGTCTTCGCGCTCAACATCGACGGCGGCGGCTACTCGGATATCACCATCGCCACCGTCATCGGGCTGGGCCGTACCACCGCCGACCCGTTAATTCGCAAAGGAGCCGAAGCGTACGGGCTTGGCGTCATCCCCGACCCGGCCCCCGAACAGGGCCTTTTCGACCGCTCGGACAACGTCAACTTCGCCCGCAAAGGGATTCCTGCGCCCACCTTCAGCCCTGGCTTCCGCTCGTTTTCGGATCAGGGCGTGGCGAATTACTACCATCGCCCCCAGGATGAAGCAGGCGACGACTTCGACTATGCCTACCTCAAGCGCTTCGTGCAAGCCTACACGCACGTCGCCCGCCTCATCGCCAACGCGGACGAGCGCCCGCGCTGGCAGCCCCATGACAAATACTCCGAGGCTGCACGGGGGTTGTATGGGGAATAGGTTGCAGGTTGATGGTTACTGACTCACCGTTGAAAGCGGCATAACCAGAAACCAACAACTAGGAACCAGAAACCATTCCAATCATCCCCACAATGCCCGCCCGAATCATCGCGACGGCGATGGCGGCGAGGAAAAGGCTGGCGACCTTGGCGACGGCTTTCGCGGTGCTCTCGCCGAGTTTTGCCAGCAGTGATGGGCCAAAGTAAAACGCGACGCCGACAAGCAACAAGTTGGCAACCATGGACACCAGCGTGGGCACGTAGCCATAGCTTTGCTGCGCGACGATGATGGTGGTGATGGCTGCCGGTCCCATAATGAGCGGGATACCCAGCGGCACGATACCCAATGTATGCGTTGCGTCGCCGTTGGGCGCACGCTGCTTATAGTCGCCGAAGAGCAGGTCCGAGATGCTGAGGATGAGCAGGATCAGCCCGCCGCCCACGCGCAGGTCATTGACCGTGATGCCCAGCGCCTGGAAGATGAGTTGCCCGGCAAACAGGATGAGCAGCGCGATGACAAAAGCCGTTGTGATCGCCTGGATCAGCAGCTTGCGCCGCGCGGATTGGGTGGCTCCTTCTGTCAGCCCGATGTAGAGCGGCAGGACACCAATCAGATTGAGCGCGACAAAAAGCGGCAGGAAAGCTTCTATGTATACGTGCAACGAAACAGGGTTCTGGTTTAGCAGTTCGGGATTGGAAAATGGGAATTAGAAAATGGGAGATGGTTTCTCGCAATCAACCCTTTCCTAATTTCCAATAGCCATTTTCCAATTCCCAGTAACCAATGAAAAACCCCCTTCATCGCCTATCCGGCCTCTTTGGTTCCCTCTTTGTTGTGCTCCTTGTAGCAGGGTGCCAGTTGCCCGGCGAGCGAGAGACCGAGGTAACCCTCACCGAGGCGCTCGCCTTCGAGCCTATCGGACGGGGCCAAAACGCTTCACTCGACACCACCATGGTGGCTATTCGCGAGGTGACCATGTGGGCCGTTTATCAGGATTCGCTACGCCCGGCCCAGCCTTTCGCAGAAGTGAACTTTGAACAAGAGATGGTGGTGCTCGTCGCCGTGCCTGTGCCTTCGGGCGGGTACAGCGTGATGGTCGAGACCGTTGAGCGGGGCGAAGAGGGACTCACGGCGCATTACACCCTCAGCGAACCGGGTTACGATTGCATGACCACGATGGGCCTCGCAGTCCCCTTCCAGGCCATTCGCGTTGCGAAGACGACTGACCTGCTTCGCTTCGAGCAATCGACCGAGGCCTACCGCTGCACGGAGGACTGAGCACGATTAGCGGGTGAAGACCAACACATCGCCACCTACCGTGAGCAGATCTAGCCGATTCCCGTTGAGCCGAAAGTTGCGCGTTTCACTCAATGCTGTCGTATAGCGCCCCTCTTGCGCCCACTGCTGCGGCGAGCAAGAGGCTGTGGTCTCTGTCATAGACAGGGAGGTGACCCGGAGATCATCGCCTTCAGCCTGATAGGTTACCTCAAAGTTCCGGCAGCCCGCATACCCGCTGGCCGTGCCGTCCTGGAACGCGAGCGTGAAATGGGTGCCTGTCAACGGAGGTATTCCATTCCACGACTCAAGGAGCCACTGTGTATCAATGAGATCCTGCGGATCCAGGGGCAACTCTTCTCTGCGCTCGTACACGAGCAGCACCTCATCGTCGGCATTTTTTAGCTCCAGGCGGTCATCTACGACCTGATAGCCGCGCACCTGCAAAAAGGCTTCGAGGTACTGTGCTTCCTGTGCCATGACGCCCGAGGGGTCCTGGCAGAGCCGTTCTGTTTGTGCTACCTCGATGAAAGAAAGCGCCCCGCTGATGGCCGCATAGGCCCCACCGTACCAGTTGCAGCCGGCATATCCGCCTGCTATTTCATCGGTAAAATCCAGCGTGATATTCGTCTGCGTAACCAGTCCGTGCCCGTCCAATCGCGCCAGAATCCACTCTGTTGCTTCAAGGGGCGGATGGGACACCTGCTTCCTGCCAAAATCGCCGAGAAGTTCGCAGGAGGAATACAAAAGGAGCAGGAAGGAAAGCAAACCTGCTCCACCAATCTTTTTTATCGTCATCACCAGGTCCTGTTTGGCACGGAAAAATCCGTCTACACGCACCCTGCGTGCCTCACCTGATAATACACGACCGCTGTGCCTGATACCCAGTTATCCCTATGCTGATGTTCGCACCACTTGTTGTTGCGTGCTGTAGGGAGCCACTCAATCGAAAATCGAAAATCCCCAATCGAAAATCAGATCGTGGCTTCGGCGAGGATGGGATTGGAGACGCGCACGTCGGATTCGATGAGGCCGTCGCGGAGGCGAACAATGCGGCGGGCGTGCTGGGCGATGTCTTCCTCGTGCGTCACCACCATCAGCGTGTTGCCCCGGCGATAGAGCGTCTCGAACAGCAGCATGATCTCCTCGCCCGTGCGCGAGTCGAGGTTGCCGGTGGGTTCGTCGGCCAGCAGCAGCGAGGGGTTGTTGACGAGCGCCCGGGCCACGGCTACGCGCTGCCGCTGCCCGCCGGAGAGTTCGTTGGGCTTGTGGTCCATACGGTCGCCCAGACCCACGTTTTCGAGCGCAACGGCTGCCATCTCGTGCCGCTCGCTTCTTTTCTTGCCCGAATAGATCAGCGGCAGTTCGACGTTTTGCAAACAGTTGACGCGGGGCAACAAGTTAAAGGTCTGGAAAACAAATCCGATCTCCCGATTGCGAATCTCGGCCAGTTCGTCGTCATCCATCGCGCCGACATTCTGCCCACGCAGGTTGTAGAGGCCACCGCTGGGCGTGTCGAGGCAACCGATGATGTTCATCATGGTGGATTTGCCCGAACCGGACGGCCCCATCACGGCGACGTACTCGTTGGGAAACACCTCAATCGAGACACCTGCCAGCGCTCGCACTTCCTGTGTGCCCATCTGGTAGACCCGCGTAACGTCTTTCAATTCGATCAGCGGACGTACATTACCTGGCTGCATAGTTTTCTGACTGATAATGATAGGCTTGAGGAACGGGCGTGCAAGCGCTGAAACGTGAAACGTAAGACATGAAAAGGTTGCTGGAAACGAGAGAACTCGCTTCCTCTCATTTTAATCTTCCGTCGGCGGGCCACGACGCACGGCGCGAGCATCTTCCTTCTGCACCTTCATGCCCGGACGCAGCGTGCGGCTCACCACGCGGTAGGGACCGGTGATAACGGTCTCGCCACTTTCGAGCCCCGACTTCACCTCAATGAAAAGATCGTCGGCAATGCCGGTGACGACTTCCTTGGGTTGGGCCTCGCCCTCTTCCATAACAAAGACCACCTTGCGCAGATCTTCGCGTTCGGCTACAGGCACTGGTTCGGCATCCATCGCCTCGTCGTCCACCGCGGTGGAATCCTGGTCGCGCATCTGGTTGAAATCACGGACGGTGACCGCCTGGATGGGCACGGTGACCACGTCATGCATGGTTTGCGTAAAGATATCCACTGTGCCACTCATGCCGGGGCGGAAGTTGGGGTAGTTCTGCGCCGCCAGGGGAATCTCGCGATCCAGGCTCTGCGCTTCTGAGCTAGCAGCGGCTCGCGCATCGGCGTTGTGCGGGTCGAGGATGCGGATCTTCACCGGGAAGTTGGTCACCTGCTCCTGCGTCCCGGCCGCCGTGATCCGCGCCGAGTTGGCGATCTCCGTCACCACGCCTTTGAAGGCTTGCTCGGGGTAGGCGTCGATCTCGATGGAAGCCGTATCGCCTAGCGACACGTTGACCACATCATTCTCGTTGACGTCCACTTCTAGTTCCATTTGGTCGAGGCGGGCGATGCGCATCATCTCGGTGCCCTGCATCTGCCCCGTGCCCACCACGCGCTCGCCGAGTTCGATATTCAACTGGCTGACGGTGCCATCCATCGGTGCATAGAGCACCGTTTTGCTGAGTTGCTCGCGGCGCTCGCGGAGGTTGGCTTCTGTGCTCTCCACCGAGAACTGCGCGGCATCAAAGGCCGCTTTTGAGATGTCGTGCTGGGTCTGGGCCTGCTCCAGGGCGGCCTGTGCCACCACCTTGCGCTCGAAAAGGCTCTGCTGCCGTTTCAGTTCAGCTTCGGCATTGAGCATGTCGGCGCGGCGCTGCTCCAGCACCGCCTTCGCCTGCATGACATTGGCCTCAATCTGCTCGACCTGCGCCGCATAGAAATCCGGTTTGATCCGGGCCAGCAACATACCGCGCCGCACCTGGTCACCTTCTTTGACGGGAAGCTCAATCACCTCGCCCGACACATCGGGGCTGATGATGACTTCTACCTCGGGCTGTACTTTGCCCGAGGAGGTGACGACCTGCGTCACCGTGCGAATCTGAGCCTCGGCAGTCTCAACCTCGGTGCCACCGCCTTCGCCTCCAAAGACAAAGTTGGCGATAACACCGAGGATGACGAGTATGATCACCAGCCCACCTACCATGAACAACAGGCGGCGGGTTGTGTTTTTTTTCTTAGCCATCAAGTTTGGGGGATTTATTGCGTAATAACGTGAGCGTGCGGCCTGCGATGCTCCCACAGCATCCCGACGCTGGTACTACGGTTTACTCGCCGATGGCCCGTCTACCGATCATTAGCGCCTATTCGAACAGCGGCTGCGACGGATCAAGAACACCCGTGTAGTATTCGATCAGGCGTTTGCGGAAGAGGAAATCGTACTTGGCCTGGGCCCGGTCGCTCGACGCCTGGACGAAGTTGGCCCGCGCCTGACTCAGCTCCACCAGCGTGCTGGCACCTACGTTGTAGCGTTCCTGCTCCGCCTCCATCGCCTGCTCGGCTGACCGCAACTGCACCTCCGTCACTTCCAGCCGCTTCTCATCGCGCACGTAATCCAGATACGCCTGACGCACTTGCAACCCAATGTCTTGCTGGAGATTCTCCAGATCCAGTCGGGTATTGTCGTACTGGACGCGGGCACGCTCCACATTGGTTTTCGTTTGCAGTCGATTGAAGACCGGAATATTGAGGTTCAAACTGACAGACGCACCACGGTTGTCATCAAGCTGAGAGAAAAAAGGCGTCAACTCCGTCAATGGCTGACCATCTGGGCCTTCGAGAGGATTCCCCTCTTCATCAAAGCCCACAAAGCGATTTCGGGTACTTGAATAGGCACTACTCGTCCCGGCAGACAAACCAAGGGTCGGCAAATACCCTGCACGTGCCACCTGAATACCTTCTGATGCTGCTTCAATGGCCG
>DATGCC010000440.1:0-9463 GCA_035312345.1 Rhodothermales bacterium | reverse complement strand
ACATAGAAAATGGGATTGCATGCCCGACCAATTCCCCATTCCTAATTTCAAATAAACCAAATCCCAAATTATGTTCGACCCATGGACCTGGAAAATGGCGTGGCGCGACAGCCGGGGGAGCCGGAGGCGGTTGCTCTTGTTCCTGTCGTCGATGGTGATCGGGGTGGCGGCGCTCGTGGCGATCAACTCGTTTGGTGAGAATCTGGAACAGGCCGTTGATGACGAGGCGCGAACGCTGCTTGGGGCTGACCTCAGCATGGAGTCCGACCGGCCCTTTTCGCGGAAGACGGAAGCGCTGATTGACTCGCTGGGCGGCGAGCAGGCGCGGCGGGTGTCGTTTGCGTCCATGTCGTACTTTCCCAAAGGCGAGCACACGCGGCTTGCCACCGTGCGGGCTCTCGAAGGCGATTATCCCTTTTATGGATCCGTCGAAACCGATCCACCTGAAGCGGCGAGCAGCTACCTCGAAGGGCCCAACGCGCTGGTCGATGGCTCGCTGATGCAGGAGTTCGACGTAGCCGTGGGCGACTCGGTGCGGATCGGAGAAGTGACTTACCACGTCGCGGGCGAACTCTTGAAGACCCCCCGTGAGTCTGCCGCCATGATGCTCTTCAGCCCGCGCATCTACGTCCCGCTGGCCCACGTCGATTCATCGCTGCTGAGCTTTGGGAGCCGGGTGGAGTACGAAACCTTCTTCCTCTTCGAGTCGGAGCGCAACCTCGACGTAGAAGCCCTCGCCGACACGCTGCGGCCCCGCATGCGCGAAATGGGCGTGGGTGTCGATACCATCGCCGAGGAGCAGGAAAACTGGGGTGAGGGCCTGGGTAACCTGTACCGTTTCCTCAGCCTCGTCGGGTTCATTGCGTTGCTGCTGGGTGGACTGGGCGTGGCGAGCGCCATACACGTCTACGTCAAGCAGCGGCTAGAAACCGTGGCGGTACTGCGTTGTGTGGGGGCAAAGTCGGGTCGCACATTCTGGATCTATCTGCATCAGGCTACCGTGATGGGCATCGTAGGCAGCGTGGTTGGTTGCTTGCTCGGTCTCGGCATTCAGATGTTTCTGCCGCAGGTCGTTGCCGATTTTCTGCCTGTAGAAGTCGATTTTACGATTTCCTGGCCGGCGCTGCTGCTGGGGTTTGGCATCGGGGTGAGCGTAACGCTGCTCTTTGCGCTACTGCCGTTGCTAACGGTGCGCAAGGTGTCGCCGCTGCGGGCGTTACGAGCGGCCTTCGATGAAAGCGGGGAGCGGCGCGATCCGTGGCGCTGGGTCGTTTACGGTCTGATTGCTGCCGGGCTGGTGGTCTTCGCTTCGGTGCAGGCGCAAGATGTCGTCGTCGGGCTGTCGTATGCCGGGGGCGTAGTGGCGGTATTTGGCCTGCTGGCGCTGACGGCGAAAGGGCTGATGTGGCTGGCGCGTCGGTTCTTCCCGTCGGGCTGGTCGTATCCGTGGCGGCAGGGCCTCGCCAACCTCTACCGGCCCAACAACCAGACCGTGCTGCTGATGCTCGCGCTCGGCCTCGGCACCTTTCTCATCATGACGCTCGTGCTTGTCGAACGCTCGCTGGTTTCGCAGATCCAGTTTGCCGGGGGCAACGGACGGCCCGACCTCATCCTGTTCGATGTGCAGCCGGATCAAGTGGAAGGCGTCGAAGCCATTCTGACCGAGCAAAACCTGCCCGTCATTGACCGTTCGCCCATTGTGACGATGCGGCTCAAAGCCGTCAAGGGACGTACCATCGCGGACATGCGGGAGGACACCACCGCCCATGTGACGTGGGCGCACCGCCGCGAATACCGGTCCAGCTACCGCGACCACCTGTCCGAATCCGAAGAACTCGTCGCGGGCGAGTTTCAGGGCAGCGTGGCAGAAGATGCTGAGGTAATTCCCATCTCTATTGAAGAGGACATCGCCACCGAAGAACTCGGCGTGACGCTCGGCGATACGCTGGTGTGGGATGTGCAGGGCGTGCCGGTCACCTCCGTCATCAGCAGTATCCGCCGGGTGGACTGGCAGCGCATGCAGACCAACTTTTTTGTCCTCTTTCCGGAGGGAGCCATCAACGACGCGCCGCAGATGAGCGTGGTGATGACGCGCACCGAGACGGACGAAGCCGTGGCACGTCTGCAATCCGCGATTGTCCAGGAATATCCAAATGTATCCTCTGTCAGTCTCTCGCTCATCCTCTCCGTCTTTGACCAGATCTTCGACCGTATCACCTTCGTCATCCGTTTCATGGCGCTGTTCAGTGTGTTGACCGGCTTGTTCGTGCTGGCGGGGGCGGTGATGGTGAGCCGCTACCAGCGCATCGAAGAAAGCGTATTGCTCAAGACGTTGGGCGCGTCGCGGAAGCAGGTGTTCAAAATCCAACTCATCGAATACCTGTTCCTCGGTATCCTGGCAACAGTGACAGGGTTGGCACTGGCTCTTGCGGCAAGCTGGGCGCTGGTGTTTTTCGTCTTTGACGTGCCGCTGGTCGCTGCACCAGTGCCGCTCTTGCTGTCCGTGGTGGTCGTCACGGGGCTGACCATTGCCATTGGCCTGTTCAACAGCCGGGGCATCTATGCCCGTCCGCCGCTAGAAGTGCTCCGGGCCGCAGGATGATTTTGTGATTCGCTTTGCTGTCATTAGGCTCGCTACGCTCACCGTCATTGGTCATTGATGAGCATAATTTTCCAATGACGCGCCGAAGGCGCAAATGACAGCGAAGTAATTGACACGCCGAAGGCGTACATGACAAATGCTGCAAGAACACTTTTTCACCTGTCCGTACTGCTGGCAGGAAATATCCATGCTGCTCGATTTGTCCGTGGAGGCACAGACGTACGTGGAGGATTGCGAAGTCTGCTGCCGCCCTATTCTGATTCATTACGAGACCGAAGGCGAAGCGCTGGTGGCGTTTGATGCCAGCCAGGATGCCGGGTGAGCACTATACAGAACGAGATGCGTTTCGCCGTGTATGTTTAAGGTGACGTATTCCGATGCCGAAACTCAGGACGACCACCATGGACATTCACATAGACGAAAGAGCCACAGTAGAACGGTTAGAAGCGGTCCGGGAGCGGATTGAGCAGGCGTGCCAGCAGGCCGGCCGGTCATCTGATGAGGTAACGCTCGTCGGCGTCTCGAAGACGCATCCGGTGGAGGCCATCGCGGTGGCGCGGGAAGCCGGTCTGCGCGATTTTGGCGAGAACCGGGTGCAGGAGTTGACCGAAAAGGCCGACACGATCCACGGGGCCTACCAGGGCGGCGACATCCGCTGGCACATGATCGGGCATTTGCAGCGGAACAAGGCCAAAGATGTAATTGCCTGCGCCGACCTATTCCACGCGCTCGACAGCCCGCGCCTCGCTCGTGAACTCGACAAACGTGCCGCTGCCGAAGGTCGGGTGTTGTCATGCCTCGTGCAGGTCAACGTATCTGGCGAAGACAGCAAGTTTGGCCTTGATCCCGAAAAGACCCGCGACATGCTGCGCCGCCTCGCCGAACATGAGCATCTGCGCATTCAGGGCCTGATGACCCTGGCAGAGCCGACCGACGACCCCGAAGACGTACGACCGCAATTTCGGCTGCTCCGCGAACTCTTTGACACCTGCGACACCGCAACCTATCCGCATCTCGATATGCAGATCCTTTCGATGGGCATGAGCGGCGATTTTGAAGTCGCCATCGAAGAGGGGGCCACGCATGTACGCATCGGAACGGCCATTTTTGGAAGTCGTTATTAACAGTTTGCGTTGCAACCTCTTTGCTGCGGCGTTGCGTTTCGATAACAGAACCTTTTCGTAATCGGGTGCTTCAACCCGTATCATTCAGACACACGGCATCAACCCCCCGAACGGATGAGACTGACACCACTCGACATTAAGAAGCAAGAGTTCTCTCGTGGCATGCGCGGCTACGATGTGGATGAGGTACAGGCCTTTCTGAGCATGATGGCGATCCAGTGGGAGGAGATGCAGGCCGAGCAGCGCCGCACCGAAGAGAAGGTGCGCGACCTCAAGGCCAAGATGGAGCACTACGAACGGGTCGAAGTGGCACTCCAGGAAGCTCTGCAGACGGCCCGCGAGAACGCCAAGCAGGCCCTCGACAACGCCAAACAGGAAGCCAAGCTCATCGTCAAGAAAGCCGTGAGTGAGGCGGAAGACCTGTCGCGCAGTGCCATACAGCAGCGCGATGCCCTGGCAAACGAAATCGAAAGCCTGCTGCATCGGCGTAGCGAAATGGTGGCACGGCTCCGGGCCTTTTTGAACTCAGAAGGCGAAATTCTGGCGCGTTTTGAAGAACGAGAAAGCCTGACGACCCACCCGCCTGCTGTGGCTCCAGCACAAAAAAAGGTGCCCGCAACGTCAGAGCCTCAAGCGGAGTCTATTCCTGAAGCGAAGCCTGCACCTGAGGCCGACGAAGATCCGGAGCCAGAGCCCGAAGCAGAATTCCCCGCTGCGCTGGGGACCCTGGATCTCGATGTCGAGGAAGAGGAGATTGAGGAGGATATTGAAGAAGAAATCGACGAGATAGAAGTTGACGAAGCACCTGTATTCATTCAGACTATTGAAGAGGAGCCGGTGGTCTCGGAGGAGGAACCCGTTTCAGAACCAGAAACCATCCCGGAGCCAGAACCCGTTTCAGAGCCAGAAGCAATCCTGGAGCCAGAACCAGTCTCGAAGCCGAGAACAGTGCCCGAGCGTGGGGTAGCAGCCAGCAGGAGTGCGCCGGTAGAAGAAACATTTATGCCGATGAGCGAAGGGAAGGACCAGCCTGCCTTGCAGATCAGCATCCCCGACGAGGATATGGAGGGGGACGCTTTCTACCGCGAGCAGGAGCCGCTTTCGTTCAAGTTTTTCGAGCCGAATGAAGAAAAGCCTGCTTCTTCTTTTTACGAGGACGGTAAAGACAAAGCAGATCAGTTTGGTCCTGATGCGTCGCCCGTACCCAAGTCGGACCGGGAGCCGCCGGTTGCCAGCGAAACCTGGATTGTGCGGCCTGACACACCTTCAGAAGCGTCTGACGCTGAAAGCGGGCTGACTGCTTCGGCAGAGGAGATCGAGAAAATCCGTAAGATCCTCAACGATTTGGATTGATGGGTTGCACATCAGCCGTTGATTCAAGAAACTGCCTCTGCGCACGCTTCTCAATACGACCAATCAACGACTGACTTTCTGATGACGACCCCGGTATTTTCCACAGGTCTGCTGGACGCGGTGACCCAGCAGGCGCAGGTCAACGCAGCACAGGCTTTTATCCGTGACACCACCGACCTTTCGCCCCGGCTCGGCATCATTCTGGGCACCGGGTTGGGCAAGCTGGCCGGAGAAATCGACGTTGAGGAAAGCATTGGCTATGACCGCATTCCGCATTTCCCGGTCTCCACGGTGGAATCCCACGATGGACGACTGCTCTTCGGTCGGCTCCGCGGCGTGCCGGTGGTGGCAATGCAGGGGCGGTTTCATCTCTACGAAGGGTATCATCCGCAACAGATCACCTTTCCGGTGCGGGTGCTGGCAACGCTGGGTGTCGAGACGCTGCTGATCTCGAATGCAGCGGGCGGCATGAATCCGCATTACCAGCGCGGCGACCTGATGCTCATCACGGATCATATCAACCTGCAAGGACTGAACCCGCTGGTCGGAATGAATGTAGATGACTGGGGGCCGCGCTTCCCCGACATGAGCGAGCCGTACGATGTGGCATTGCGCGAGACCGTCGAAGCGCTGGCGCTCAAACTCGGCATTAAACTTCAGCAAGGTGTCTACGTAGCCGTGACCGGGCCGAACCTCGAAACGAAAGCGGAGTATCGTTTTCTACGGGCCATCGGAGCCGATGTGGTGGGGATGAGCACCGTGCCCGAGGTCATCGTGGCGCGCCACATGGGCCTGCGTGTGCTGGCGATGTCGGTCATCACCGATGAGTGCTTCCCCGATGCGCTGGAGCCGGTCACGCTCGAAGATGTGCTTGCCGCCGCTGGCGAAGCCGAGCCCAAGCTGACCGCTATCATGGCGGCTCTGGTAGAGGAGATCGGGTAATTGCTGTTTTCTGGTTCAAGGTTCTATGTTCATCGTTCAAGGTTGGTGAAAAAGCACGTTGAACCAGAAACATTGAACTTTGAACCTCAAACCTGAAACCGAAGTAAACCGGTCCTATGTCTGGCAATCCTTTTTTTGACGACGAAGCCTGGGACGAAGAACGCTGGGAAGCGTTTCTGCGCGATAATGATAAACGTGTGGATCGCTATATGGAGTTGTTTTATCGGTTCATGACCAAGCACCCACGCCCCGACCGCAGCGATGTGAAAGCGTTTGATGCCTGGAAGGAAACCCTGCGCACCTTCATCGCTGAAAAAGGTTGGCGGCGCGAAGACATCGTCCTGCCTTTCCTCTGGCTCGACGAGGACCCGTCCGATGAGGAAGGGGATGATGCAGAAGAGGGTACCTCTTTTTTTGATTTCGACCTCGACGATGATTTGTTCGAGGACGAGCCGTTTGAAGATGAGTTGGACGACATTCAGAATTTGCCAATCTACCAGCAGGCGTTTGAATTGAGCGTGTACGTGCTCGACTGGGCGCACAACCTGTCGGGCGATGTAAAGGACAGTACGCTTGTGCACTTCTGTTCGCATATCACCCAAATTGCGGCCAACATCGCTAAGGGGCACGGCCTTGGCACCGACCGCGACGGCCTCGGCGGCAACATTGCCTGTGCCAAGCGGGGCCTGGCCGATGCCAATGCCGCCCTCGACCTGCTGCGCCGGATGAAACAGGTGCCCTACATGAATGCCAAGACACACCGCCATCTTACCGAGCAGACCTTCGAGGTCCGCAACCAACTTGGTATCTACATCCAGGAGCTACGGGCTCGCTTCAATCTGGGGATTGATTAAGGTTATTGATCGTCCCGTTCAAAGCGCATATCGTTGTATTGCAGGCGTGGGACCGTGCCTGCGTCGGTGACTTCGAATCCGATCACCTCTCCCTGTAAAGGAATAAGCTCAACGCGAATTGTGTTCGGTGCCGTGAGCGGTGTGGCAACGACTCGCAGGTTACCCAGTTGCACGATGAGCACCTGATTCTCTTCGCTGATGTGCAGGGTGCCCCCCGCCGGGTGTTTATACGTCCCTGTGTAGGCCGAGAGTGGCTCAGTCAGCGTAAACGTGCGATTGGCGCGTTCGGCCCGGTCGCTCTCTATCCGTTGTTTGAACTGATCGCGTTGCTGAACAAGACGCTGGACAAAGCCTGCATACGTTGACTTGGCTTCTGGCCCGACCAGCCACCAGTCATACAGAAAGGTGGCGATGACATCTGCAAACGTGCTGCCGAGTGTGCTTTCGTTCACCAACACCACCACGCCGAGGTCATGTTCGGGCAGGAAGGAGACGTGGGCGCGGAAACCAGGAAAGGAGCCGAATTGATGCACGAGGGTTTCCGCGCCATACGCCGCGTGGTACCACCCCAGTCCATACCCGTGTCGGTGGAACCGAAAGAACTCAGCGTCTACCTCGGCCTGCTTTCGGTGGGTTTCTTGAACGACAGCGGTGGGAAGCACTTCCTGGTCGCCCACGTGTCGGTCCTGGAGGTTCATGATAAGCCATTGCGCGAGATCCGTCGCCGAAGACACCATGCCTCCAGCGGCATGCATGGTATTGTCCTGTTTTTGAAGAGCGATGCGCTCTGGTCCATCCGTTCCAAAGGCAAAATACGGACGGGCCTGGGGCCATCCCTCTTGCTGGGGAAGGGACGCATACGCGGTCGTACGGGTCAGGCCCAGGGGGGCCAATACCTCTTCCTGTACAAGGTCTGGCCAGGGCTTGCCTGTCAGTTCTTCGAGGATAAGGCTGAGCAAATTGTAGCCGAGGTTGGTATAGGCAAACGTGCCATGTGGAGCCGCTTCATTCACTGTGGTTTCTGAGAGCAGCGTATGCAATACGTCCGGCGTATGCTCGCCGCTGTACGCCGTGCGAAAAACAATCGGATCATTCTCAAGGCCAGAGGTATGTGTCAGTAAATCGCGCACTGTCACGCGATCCACCTGAACGGTGGCGGGAAACGCTTCTTTGGGCAGGTATTGTGTAATGGGAGCGTCTAGGTCAAACTCGCCACGGGCATCAAGTAGCGCAGCCGTAAGCCCGACAAACGACTTGGTAGAAGACGCAATGTAGAACAGCGTGTTGGGCGTCACGGGTAATCCAGTTTCCACATCGGCCATCCCAAATCCCCGCAGGTAGATCGGCTTTCCTTCCTGCACGACCGCAACCGAGACACCAGGAATGACGCCGAGCGTTGCCATCGATTCGGCGATAAAATCATCGGCATCCATGGCAAAGGACGCTTCTACTTCCGCAGGCGGGGGCATGTTGTATGAAGAGATGAACCAAAACGCAACGAGCAAGAGGAAAAACAAGCGCATAGCGGTGACCAGTACATGGAACAGGCAGAGCCCGTAGCATAAGGCCTTGCGCTTTGTCTCGATAGAACAAATCAAACCTCTGCTTCCTCGAAGCGGCGAACGAGTAAGCGAAACGCCCCCGGCGAAGTCTGAAACGTGGATTTGAAGACCCGTCCGAAGTGGCTTTGGTCGGCAAATCCCATCTCGTAGGCGATGTCGGCCAGAGAGCGATCCGAGGAAGCAAGTTGGTCAGTTGCTCTACGAAGCCGAAGGTGGTGCAGGGAGGCTGTAATCGTGGTGTGGAAATGCTGCTTGAATACCCGCGCCAGATACACAGGATGGACTCTGGCATCCGCAGCCAATTGGTCAACACGATGGGGATAGGAAGGCATATCCATCATGCGGTCCCGCACACGGAGGAGCCACGGCGGCGGCGGCCCTGAGGCAGGCGCACTCTCTGGAAGTGCTGCTAGCAATGCATAGACCGCATCCACCAGCGTAGCGGGGTCGAAAGCAGCGTCTGCTACGTCGTGAAGCAGTGCTATGGCTTCTTGCGTAGCAGTGCCGGTATGCAACCAGTTCCATCGCTTCAAGCCTTCAGTGGACATCTCACCCCAGTGCACATCGTCATCAAGTTGGACGTTCAACAAGATTGCCCCCTGCGGCCCAAATTGATTCTCATGCACCACCTTCGCAGGCTTGACAATCACACTGCTGGCTGAACCCACAGCGCGACCGACGGGCGTTTCTTCCTCAAGATGCCCTTGAATGATGATACTCACGTTCGGGAACGGGTGGGCATGAGCAGGCATGGTCCAGTGTCCAGGGTACCGGGTCAGGACCATGCGAAAAGGAGACGCAGTCAGCAGACGAGATTGGGGAACAGCACCAATAGAGGCAGCCATCGATGGTCGTGGAATACATTCAGCGTTCTTCCGTACATACGTGTTCTTGCTGACAATTGACTACCGGACACTTTTATGAGTAGCGCATCCTGCTAAAGAAAAGCCCCTGCCTTTGGGTATCTTGTGGTGTCCAAACCCAAGCTCACCCAACGCAGAGGCTCCTCTATGACCGACAATGTAA
>DATGCC010000439.1:0-4279 GCA_035312345.1 Rhodothermales bacterium | reverse complement strand
GCTGATCTCGACTATAAAAACGTTGCCCTGGATGATCTGGTGAGCATGCGGATCCACGGCGTCAGCATCGACTTCGTCCGCGAGATGCGTGAACTGGGCTATCATCCGTCGGTGGACAAGCTGGTCGAGATGCGGATTCACGGCGTCAGCCCGTCGATGGTCCGTGCGCTGAATAAGGATGGATGAGTGGCGATAGGCGAGTTATCGCTTCGCACTTCCGTTTTTCGTTGTCCTCCTGGAATACCCATCGTATTTCTAATGACCTGGAGCCTTTGCAAAGAAGCGTCACTGCACCTGCTATGCTAAAAAATTATCTCAAGATCGCGCTCCGACATCTGCGGCGGCACAAGGGCTATGCGTTTATCAACGTAGCCGGGCTGGCCGTGGGGATGGCGGTGTGTGTGCTGATCGTTCTGTTTGTACGCGACGAACTCCGCTACGATCGATTCCACGCCAACGCCGATCGCATCTTCCGGGTCGTCAATGAACGACAGGGCGAGCAGGGCACGACGATGCGAGCAGCAACGCCGCCTGCGATGGGGCCAACGCTGGTCCGCGAATTCCCCGAGGTACAGCAGGCCGTGCGCTTCTTCGATATGGGCACAACGCTCGTGCGGCGCGGCGATAAACAGATCTACGAGCGCAACGTCTGGACCGCCGACTCGACCCTGTTCGATGTGTTCACCCTGAACCTTGTATCAGGCGATCCGGGCACGGCGCTCAACCAGCCCGCCTCGCTGATTCTGAGTGAGTCGGCGGCGCAGACCTATTTCGGCGCGGATGATCCGCTGGGGCAGACGCTTGATCTTTCCGGCGGTATCGAGTTCACCGTAACCGGTGTTTTTGAAGACTGGCCCGACCAGTCGCACATCCAGGCGGACTTCATCGCGTCGTTCAGCACGATGCGTCGTTTTGTCGATCCGGCACGGCTGGAAAACTGGATCTGGCAGCAATTCTATACCTACATCCTCGTGCCCGACGCCGACGCGGCTGCGTCGCTCGAAGCCAAGCTCCCGGCCTTCCTGGACCGCTACGCCGACGCCGAGACGAGTCAGTATAGCTTTACTTACGAGTCGCAGCTCCAGCCACTGACAGAGGTGTACTTGCACTCGGTAGGCTTCGCCTTCGACGGCAGCCCACGCGGCAGCATCACGTATGTCTATGCCTTCTCCGGTATTGCGCTGCTCATTCTGCTCATTGCCTGTTTCAATTTTATGAACCTGGCAACGGCGCGGTCGATGCAGCGGGCACGGGAGGTAGGCATGCGCAAGGTCATTGGCGCACAGCGTCGGCAGCTTGTTGCCCAGTTCTTGGGCGAGTCGGTGCTGATGGCGCTCGTCGCGCTGGTCGTAACGGTTGGGGTTGTATTACTCGTGTTGCCGAGTTTCAACGCCTTCATCGGCAAGGCGCTGGGGTTGGATGTCGCCTCGATCCTGTCTCTGCTCGGTGGTGGGCTGGTGGTCGGGTTGCTGGCGGGGAGCTATCCGGCGTTTTTCCTGTCGGCCTTCCGTCCGTTGCATGTATTGAAAGGAGGGCGTGGAGCCGAAGGGATGAACCTGTCGGCGGTGCGCAAGGGGCTTGTCGTCGCGCAGTTTGCCATCTCTACGCTGCTCATCATCGGCACGGCAGTCGTTTTTCAGCAACTCGATTATTTGCACAACAAGGATCTTGGTTTTGACAAAGAGCAGGTCGTCGTGCTACCCCTCCGCGGCGACATGGACGACAACCTCGACGCGCTCAAGTCCGAGCTGCTGCGCCATCCCGGCGTGACGGGCGCGACGGCGTCGTGGGGCGTGCCCGGCGAGTGGGCCGCGGGCGACGATGTGCGCCTGCCCGGCAGCGATGTAGCCTGGCCGACCAACATGATCGTTGCGGACTACGATTTCATCGACACCTACCGGATGCATTTGATCGCCGGGCGCGGCTTCTCCCGCGATTTTCCGTCCGACGAGCGCGAAGCCTTCATCCTGAATGAGACTGCCGCGCAGGCCCTCGGCTGGACCCCAGAGGAAGCTATTGGTCAGGAGTTGCTTTGGGACGAATGGAGTGATGAGCGGGAGCGCCGTAGCGGGCAGGTCATCGGCGTAGTTCAGGACTTTCACTATGGTTCGCTGCATCAGGAAATTGAACGGCTTGTGTTGCTGATGCATCCGTCGTCGGTAGGGCAGCTTTCGGTGCGCATCCAGCCGGACGGTGTGCAGGCTTCGATGGACCATATCGCGTCGATCTGGAAAACGTGGGCTCCGTCCTGGCCCTTCGAGTACGAATTCCTGGACGAAGACATCGCCGACGAATATGCTGCCGAGCAGACGCTGTCGCAGTTGGTGAGCGTCTTCGCGCTACTGGCTATCGGGATTGCGTGCCTCGGGCTGCTGGGGCTGGCCGCGTTCATGGCCGAGCGTCGTACGAAGGAAGTCGGTGTGCGCAAAGTGCTCGGCGCGAGCGTGCCTGGCATCGTGCTATTGCTCTCCAAGGATTTCGCCCGGCTCGTGCTCATCGCTTTTGTGGTGGCGGCCCCTGTCGCGTACATCGCCATGCACCGCTGGCTGGATAGTTTTGTGTATCGCATCGACCTCGGCGTCGGCGTCTTCCTCGCCGCTGGGGTGTTTGTGTTGGCGATAGCGTGGTTGACGGTGAGCTATCAGTCGATCCGGGCGGCGCGGGTCAATCCCGTCGAAAGCCTTCGATATGAATGATTGGGTTACTCGTTTTCGGCTATTGGTTTCTGGTTGGACCTTTTGATCGCGCAGCCAAAACCAGCCACCATAAACCAGTAACCATGAACCCCAAAACCTATAACCCCATGCTTTTTTCTACACGCTGTAGTCGCTTTGCAGGTATCCTTTGCCTGACGTTGATGCTGGCCGGGCCCGTGCTGGCGCAGTCCGACAAGCCCGATATGGATCAACTCATTGCGATGAAGATCCATGATGTGGATGCTGATTTCATCGCCGAAATGGAGGCCGCCGGGTTCAAGAACCTGACGACGGACCAACTCATTGCTATGCGCATCCACGGCGTCAACGCCCGCTATGTCCGCGAGATAAAAGACCTTGGTTTCGACAGTCTTACGCCGGACGAGATTGTCGGAATGCGGATTCATGGTGTAGACGCAGATTTCGCGGCGGATATGCGGGCGCTGGGCTTCGACAACCTCGGCGCGAGCAAGCTCACCGCGATGCGCATTCACGATGTGGATGCCAGGTTCATGCGCGAGATGAAGACGATGGGATTCACCAACCTGTCGGCGGATGATGCCATCGCGCTGAGCGTGCATGGCGTCGATGCGAAATTTGCCGAGGAGATGAAAGCGCTGGGCTTCTCCGATTTGAGCGCCGACAAACTCGTCGCGCTACGGATTCACAATGTCAACGCCCGGTCGATGCGGGGTATGCAGGAGCTTGGTTTTACAAACCTGGACGCTGACAAAGCCATTGCGTTGCAGATCCACGACGTAGACGATGACTTTCTGGCCGAGATGAACCACCTTGGCTTCCGCAACCTCTCGCCCGACGACGCCATCGCGCTGCGCATCCACGATGTCGATACCGAATTTATGGAAGAGATGGAAGCGCTGGGTTTCACCAACCTCTCCGTGAAACGCGCCCTCGCCCTCCGCATCCACGACATTGACCGGCGTTTTGTTCAGCAGATGCGCGATCTTGGTATGACCGACCTCACGCCCGTACGCCTCGTCGCAATGAGTATGCTGGAGGTCGACGAGCGCTACATCCGCTCGCTGCAAGGTCAGCGTTACAACGACGACCTGATCTACAAGCGCCTCGGGCGTTGGGGCAATGATTGGCATAGAAACAACTACAACGACGAATACTTCGACGCCATGCGCGATATCGTTCGCGAACTGACGCGGCGATAATCGTCAGGGCCTGTAATCCTGGGAGCCGGTCTTGATGTCCTACCTTTCACCACCAGAAGAGGAAAAGGATGATTAGAACAGAAGGCCTCCGTAAATTTTATCGCACCGACGAGGTAGAAACCCAGGCACTCGGCCATCTGAACCTGGAGATCCAGGCGGGTGAGTTTGTCTCGATCATGGGGCCGTCCGGCTGTGGCAAATCGACCCTGCTCAATATTCTGGGCCTGCTCGATCAGCCGAGTGATGGCGCGTATCATTTCCTGGACCACGATGTGGCGGGCTATAGCGAGCGGCAGCGGGCACAGTTGCGTAAGGGCAACATCGGCTTCGTCTTTCAGAGCTTCAATCTGATCGACGAACTGACTGTCTACGAAAACGTCGAGTTGCCGCTGTTGTACCTGG
>DATGCC010000438.1:0-7647 GCA_035312345.1 Rhodothermales bacterium | reverse complement strand
TGATCGGGGAAGGAGTGCCTGCGTGGTGGCTGCCTTCACTTGTCTTTCTCGTTGGCTGCTTTGTCTCCTTTACGCTTGGCTCGTCGTGGACGACGTTCGCCATTCTGATCCCCATTGCGCTTCCACTGGCCGAAGGGCTGGGCCTGTCTATGCCCCTGATGCTTGGCGCGGTGCTCTCAGGGGGCGTCTACGGCGACCATGCCTCTCCCCTCTCCGACACCTCGATTATCTCGTCCATGTCTGCCGCCTGCGACCACGTCGATCACATCAACACACAGTTGCCCTACACGTTTTTGCTAGCCGTGATTTCGTTCTTGGCGTTTCTGGTGGCCGGCCTGGTAAGCTGACCGTAAACAAAGAAGGCGAGCCCCTGTCGGGTAGCTCGCCTTCCTCAAAATGGGTTGGATGGGTGCTTAATCACGCCGGAGGGCCACATTGCCCACGCCTGCATGCATCCGCAGTTCGGGACCACCGCCGTTGATCTCGCCGGAGAAAGATTTCTTCATCCACTTCCCTTCCACCTTGACCGACGGAAACTCGCACTCGGCAGATCCAAGCGCTGCTGTAGCATCTACGTAGACGCCCACATTGCGAGCGAGACTTACCGTGACGTTGCCTGCCCCCGAACTCAATTCTGAATTCTCACGCGGCTGCCGCGTAATTTCGGCGTAGATATTGCCCGCGCCTGTGCTGGCTTCAATAGCTCCTTGCAAACCATACAGGTTGATATTGCCCGCGCCCGTCGTCACCTCAGCACGATCAATGTCTCCTTCTATATCAATGTTACCGGCTCCCGAAGCGATCTCAAGATAGCCGCGCACATCCTCAATCATGATATTCCCGGCCCCGGTCCGGCCTTCGATGCGTCCGGTCAGATCTGCGATTTCGACGTTGCCTGCGCCACTGCTGAAGTCGACATCGTACTCCGCCGGTACATGCACCACCACGTTGATCTTGAGGCGCGTGTTATTACGCCAGCGGCTCATCAAGCCTCTTTTCTCTTTGTCGTAACGTGAGCGGATGAAGACATCGTTGCCCCGGTTGTCGAACGCATACTCGTGATTAGCAAGTACCCGTTCGGCTTCTTCCCGCGTGTCAGCGTCTGCAATGCGTTCGAGTTCGATCAGCACCCGGTCGTTATCGCCTGGCTCTATGAAAATGTTGCCGTGGTCGATGTCGAGGTGGAGCGTGCCGCCCGGCCGCACATCGTAGGATTTCTTGACGACATCCTTGATTTGGGTATCTTTGGCGGTGGCGCTACCCGCGACGAGCGCGAGGAGCAGCACCACAAAGAAAGCGCGGGAAAGCAGGGTTGACTGGTTCATGGTGGGGGCTTCCGGTTAATGGGTTTGTCTCCGCTACGTAACTTGTGCAGGCGAGTTTCACTTTCACCCCTGGGCCTCTCATACGGACCAAACCTTCACATCTACAAGGGTTTAGCGCTTCATCGTAGAAACAATAGATGTATAGACACGTTTTTCACAGCACCCCCAATAGATCCTCAGGTTCCACCTTTTCCATGCGGCTTTTCTGGCGTTGCGTTTGGAGAGTGGAAGGCGAAGGGCAGAAAGCGAAAACCCCTCTTGATCGCCCTCCGCTTCCCGCAACACAAATGTCTCGGGAAGACTACCATGACTCAGCTTGCAAAATCGACCCTTTGAAACAACCCTATGCAACTGGAAGAAGAAATACAACCGCAGCCATTCAAGAGCGTCTATCACCGGCTGGCGGTCAACTTGCATTATACGGCCGGCTGGTTTATGCGCACCAGCGGTGCCTGGCTCGATCCGTACGACCTGTCGCTCCAGCAATACAACATCTTGCGCATCCTGCGCGGGCAGCACCCGACGCCCTGCACCGCTACGGTGCTGCTGGAACGCATGGTGGATCCCATGTCAAACGTGTCGCGGCTTGTCGAGAAGCTGCGGCAGAAGGGCCTGGTAGCACGCTGCACCTGCCGGACGGACCGCCGCGCCGTAGATGTGCTTATCACGGATCAAGGGCTGGCGCTACTCGACGACCTGGACCGGGCCGAGGCGGAGTGGCTGGAGACGTTCAAGACGCTGGATGCAGAGGAAGTTGAAACGCTCAACAGCCTGCTGGACAAGCTACGTGGATAAAACAGAAAGGACAAGGTGCGAAGGACGAATATACAACACTTCCCCTAATCGCCCTTCGCACTTCGTCCCTCGTAATTTGCCAAGCGCCTGGCCTCATGGACCCCTTTTGACCCCTGCTAGCCGTATATTGGATCGTCCGCAACTGTGCGCTTGATTTTTCGTTGGACGCCCTATTGCCCCCAGCCGCGAACCCACCCGTTCGCAATGCCATGTCAAACATTGATAGGTTTCCCTTTAAGACCGTCCTCACGCTTTCCCACCTGGTCGATTTCTGGCGGAAGATAGGGTCGGATGAAAATACGCCGAGTGCCGCTGTGGCCCGGCAGATTCAACAGCAGATCGATGAGACGCCTGCGCTGGCCCAGCCGATCACGGACCTCGCCTTTCTGGACGAATACCGCGACCTGCTCGACCTGATGATGGTGGCAGTCTTCCCCCCTGCCCTCTGGACGGGGTCGATGATGGCCGTAACGCCCCCCTTCCAGATGCAGTCATTCTATTCGACGCCGGGTTTCGACAAGCTTCAGCTTTTCACAAAAGGGCTGCCCGAAAACCTCGACATGGACGAGCATGACGAAGCCGTGATGCAGGCTGCTCGCACTATGCATGCCTACTTCTGGATTCTATCTTGCTTCTACGATGTAGAAAAGCCGAAAGGCCTGCCCCTTGTTTTCCGGCTGACGGATGCAGACACCCAGTTGGATCGCTACTTCAAGCTCGACATCAACATGCGCTTTGCGTCCATCGAGCCCAAAAGCGACCTCCCAGACCTCTCGAATGACCAGATCCAACACCTGCTGAGCACCCCCACCGATCTGACACGGTGGACCAAGTTGCTACCGCCCGACCTGTTCGAGTTTCACGGGTTCATGGTATTGACGACGACTGAGGTGACGGACCAGACCGTGATCTCGGCACTCAAGGCGGATCTGCTGCAGAAAAACGCGATGGCCTCGCCCGATCAGGTGGATCGGTTGCAGCGCCGGCTGCGGGCCCTGCTGCGGCAACCCGACCTCGAACTCGGCCTCATCTGCCTCCAGCGGGATGACATTGACGGTATTACTGGCGCACGAGCCATCGGGAAGAGCCTGCTGCTGGATGATACAGGGGCCCCTGATTGCCCGCACAAGGCCGAATCGCTCTATGCCCGTGCTTACGAACGCGAGGAAGCGTTGATCGTCACCGATCTTCAGGAATGCGCCGTCTGTACCGGTTACGAGCAATACCTCAAGGACAAAGGCTTTCGTACGCTGCTGCTGGCTCCACTGCGCTACGAAGGCAGACTCATCGGTCTGCTGGAACTCGGCTCCGCGATGCCCCATGCTATCAGCACGCTTACCTCGCTGACGATTGGCGAGGCGGTGTCGCTCTTTGCCACGGCGATGAAACGGATGCTTGACGAGCAGGAAGACCGCATCCAGTCGGTCATCAAGGAGCACTACACGGCCATCCACCCGGCGGTCGAGTGGCGCTTCCGCGAGACAGCGCAGCGGTTCTTGCAGCGGCAGGAGACAGATCGCACCGCGCAGATCGAGCCCATTGTCTTCCACGATGTGTCGCCGCTCTACGGCCTCACCGACATCCGCAGTTCGTCCGAGAACCGCAGCGAAGCCATCCAGGCCGACCTCGTGGTCCAACTCGGCATGGCCTACTCGATTATCGTCGAGGCGTCCATTGCCAAGCCGCTGCCGATCCTCGACGAGTTGAGCTTCCGCATCAGCCAGTATGCCGACCGCATCAAGCCGGGAGCCAGCAGCGAGGACGAAACCAACGTGCTCGAATTCCTGCGCAATGAGGTAGAGCCCCGTTTCGACCGCCTCGCCACCTTCGGCAAGCGCGTAAAGAACCGCATTCAGGCTTACCGCGATGCGCTCGACCCCGACCTCGGTGTCGTCTTCCAGCAGCGCAAAGACTACGAGGAAAGCGTCACCCGCATCAACGACGCGGTCTCGGCCTACCTCGACACGCAGGAGACCCACGCCCAGGCAATGTTTCCGCACTACTTCGAGAAATTCCAGACGGACGGCGTGGACTACAACATCTACGTCGGCGCATCCATCATCCAGGACGGCGTATACGACCCGCTTTACCTGCACAACATGCGGCTGTGGCAGTTGATGACGATGTGTGGCATTGAGTGGGAACTGAAAAAACTCAAGCCCAAACTCAAAATGCCGCTCGACGCCACACACCTGATCCTGGTGCAGAGCGTTCCCCTCTCCATCCGCTTCCGCATGGAAGAGAAGCAATTCGACGTGGATGGCGCGTACAACATCCGCTACGAGATCATCAAAAAGCGGATCGACAAGGCAATGATCCAGGGCACAGGCGAGCGGCTGACGCAGCCGGGCAAGATCGCCATCGTCTACTCGCAAAGCCGCGAGGCCGAGGAATACCAGCACTACCTCGCCTACCTGCAAGCCGCCAGCTACGTCACGGGCGAGATTGAAGAGTTCGAGCTAGAAGCCATGCAGGGCGCGCACGGTCTCAAAGCCCTCCGCTTCACCGTGAGCAATGAGGAGCCAGAGTCGGAAATTGAGATTGAAACGGAGTTGGTGCGGGCTGCTGCTAATGGTACTGAGGCGGTTTCGGCGTAGTGGGGACATGTTTACGAGTTATCTGAACTTGGTTCGCTTAATCAGAAGACAGAAACTAAACATAGATTTCTTTAGCTAAATGAGTAAAAATTCAAATGACATTGTCGAATGGGAGATGACTAGCTTTAACGAATTCATTGAGAATAGGCTGACCAGGGGTTCGATAGATTGGCGGAGATGTTATTTCAGAGGTCACTCAAATTCGAATTGGCACCTTACTCCAGGCCTGTTACGGTATAATAAATATCCGAGAGAGTGTAATAGCTGGATCGAATTCGAGGATCTATTGCTTCTTAAATTCAAAAAGAGCGGTTATCCATTAATTGATCATAAACCATCGAATAAATTAGGTTGGCTCGCAATCGCACAGCATAATGGCTTGCCAACAAGATTACTGGATTGGAGCAAGAGCCCATTGCATGCTCTATTCTTTTCTGTCGAAAATCTTGAACATGAAACTGACTTTGCTGTTTGGGGATTTTATCCAGATGTTTCGATATCTGAGACTGAAGAAAAAGTTGACTTATATAGGCTTGATAAAGTATGTATATATCAGCCTTTCCATCTCGACACTAAAATAGCAGCACAGCAAGGAGCTTTCAGCGTTCACCCTCTTATAGAGGACTTTCAATCTGACAGTTACAATGAGAACATTGTCAAAGAATCAGGAAGGTTGTTTAAATTTATTTTCAACAAAAAATTAAGGTCAACGATAAAAAATGATCTGGATTTAATGGGGATTAATTACTTTTCGCTGTTTCCCAATTTAAATGGTCTTGCCATGAATATTAAATGGGAAATATCTATGGCTAGCTCTAAGGGTTTTTACTATAGATCAGACATGAGATGACATACAATCTTTACCGCCTCACTGCATAACAAAACATCAGAGCAAAACCAGGGCTGGTCAGTATTTTTGCGTTGCGCGAGCGTTAGGGACTTGATAATTTGAAATAATACCGTGCACCTGATAGCCCAACATGCTGGCATGGATTGAACCGCCGCTGCGCCTCCGCGTATCTCTCCAACGCATGATACCTACCCTGCCAGACCTTCAACCCACTTATGCCTCCTACTATCTCCAAAGGCCAAATCGTTAAAGCCGTCGCGGACTTACCCGAGGATGCGACCGTTGACGACGCCATTGAGCGCCTGCTCCTGCTCAGCAAGATCGAGCAAGGGCTGGAACAAGCTCAACGCGGAGAGACCATCCCACACGAAGAGGTCAAACGCCGGATTGAAGCGCAGATCGCGTCATGGCAGAGCTAGTCTGGACACCCCGGGCGTATGCAGATCTCGAAGCCATCGGAGCCTATCATGCGCAAAGCGCACCGGGTTACGCAGAGGTATTGGTTCGCAAGCTCATGCATGCCGCCGAGCGTTTAGCCACATTCCCTAACTCAGGCCGCGTGGTGCCGGAAATCGGAGACGCAAACCTGCGGGAAGTCATCTACCGCAACTACCGAATCATCTATATGCACACACCTGAAGATGACAAAGTGGAGGTGCTGACCGTGTTTCACGCCTCACGCCAGTTTGGAGCCCTGCCAGGCGAAGCCAATTCTTAAAATCTTTCGCCATGGGGCTACCTATCCATAGGTTTCCCACAAATACCTTGCCCTGTCAGAAAACCCCTTCATCGGAACGGATAACATCGGTTTCTAACCCATGTAGCCATGATCCCACAACCCCAATCGCTGCTACTCGTGCTCGCTCTGACCATCCTGGGCAGCACAACGATGGCTGATCGCGCAGACAATTGCACCACACCGACGCAGCAACAGATCGTGCCAGTGGGCCTCTTCATTGGATCTATCGAGGAGGGAGCCCGCATCTTCACGCCCATCCGGCTGCTGCCGTTCGAGCATCCTGACTCCGAAGGGCACGAGTTTCCCAATGTGTTGCAGCTTCACCAGAGCGAATATGACGCCCTGGTCTGGCTCGGCGAACAGATCGGACTCAAGCTCGCCGCGACGCTCCAGCGCTACCCCGGGCCTCCGGCGCAGGAATGGTGGTATGAAGCTTTCGACGAAGTGCCCGCCGAGGCCATCAAGACGGCCCAGGTACACCGAAAGCCCGGCAACGCCTCACCCATTCCAGGGCTGAAAGCGGTCGTTTTCTACGAGGGGCAGGCGATCTGCTTTATTGTCGATACACGCGGCTTAACGCTGGAAGAGCGCGGCATGGAGCGGCCTACGACGATGGGACTCGACCTGACGCGGGCGCAGTTCCTGGCCGGGCTGGCAGAGGCGGGTGAGGCTTTCTCGGCTGAAAAGACCTCGGTCGTGGTTTTTGAGGATTAGGGAAACACAAGGTGCTCCGAGAAGAATGGCAGGACGAACTGCTCCACCCGTTCATCGACATGGCTGATGTGGTTGCCTGGATCGTAAATCTCGGCGGTGTGCAGGATGTCGTACCAGTTGAGCAGGCGAATGAGTTCGCGGGTGCCCATCGTGATGAAGTTGTCCTGTGCGCCCACATCGACGGCGAGGGCATCGAACTGTTTTAGCTCCGGCACATGCTGGTGGAGCATGGCGAGCGGCGCGTTGGCAACCCACCGGGCCACCACGTCTTGCTGCACTTCCCCATCCTTCATGGGCAAATCGACGAACAGTGGCGGGTTGTGCGGATTCGGCGACCACGCTGCCGCTGAGGCAAACATAGCCTTTACCATGAACCCGGCCTGCTGCACTTCCTCGACGGTGGTGAAGTCCTCTAGCTGTGTCACATTCGGTCCGCCGGGATTCAGGTTGGGTTGCAGGCAGCAGGGACTCATAATGTAGAGGCTGGAGAACACCTCGGGACGCTGCATCCCGATGCGGAGCGTGCCATAGCCGCCCATCGAATGACCCGTGAGGCCCCGGCTCACCCGCTCCGGGATCGTGCGGTAGTTGGCATCAATGTAGGCGACTAACTCGTCGGCGATGTAT